>QMXC01000040.1 GCA_003661945.1 Candidatus Bathyarchaeota archaeon
CCATAACCATGAAGAAAGTGTCCCCAAACTGGTTCATAAACGAACCTTCAGTAACGTCTACCAGTTGTAGCAGCGTACTGTTGTATGTAAGTCTGAACTGGATGCCTATGACTCTACACTCAGCGCTTAACGAGTCTATTGTGACGTTCAGGCTGAAGGTTTCGTTTATTCTTTTAGCAGTGTAGCTAAGTGGCTCAGTGCTTATTGTAGCTAGTGGGGCGAAGCATATGTGTTTGAATCCTTCGCCAGTGTTTCCTAGGATTGTTGGTGTTCCGGTTGCTTGATCGTAGTCGTTCCAGTCTTGGGCTTGGGCGGTTGCAGAAGTGTAGAAGGCAGCGTCAAAAGCGTCACACTCAACCCAATCATTATCCCCAGCAGGAACACCACCACCCGGAGCTGTTGCGTTGGCTACTTCTTGAACTTCTCGGTAATTGCTCATTTCCTCTAATCCAACAGTCACCATGAAACGCCAAGTCTGTCCTATGGGTGAGCCTACCTTGCTGTAGGGCACGGCTACTTCGATGACGTTTTCCGTAGGATTGCCCTCAGCAGTTATTGTCCCAAGGTTTACCCAGTTGTTGTCAAAAAGGTAGCTTCCAAAGCCCTTTATGACTATGGCGCGTTCCCAGAGGCACGTTGAATTGAACTGTGCATCCATATACTGTGCTGCCCACGATTGACCTGAACCGTCCACTTGGTCTTGGTCTATGTGTATGGTTATTATTGGAACGCTGAATCCTTCTGGTGCAGCAAAAGCGTTACTGACATTTACCAGTTTAATTAGGAAATAGATGTTTTCCCAGTCTATGGTGATTCTAAACTCCACTAAGTCGGCTGTTCCATCTGCCCAGATGGAGGCGTTCGTTGGGTATGTGTAGTCTCCGTCTCCTGTGTCGTCGTCTTCAGCGTCAACCCAGACAAACTCGCCGCAAGCATAATACTGTCCAGTGTTAACCGTCTGACCACTCGCATCAGCAACCCAATCACCCGGATCACCATCAACAGTGATGGTGTGCGCTCTACCTGCTGGAATATAGATAAATACGCTGGCTATCAAAAGCGCTATTAGAAACGCAGAAAATTTTTCTTTCATGTTCCTTTCTCCTTTTTGTTCATTCTACTCTAGGAAGTTTGGTTAATATAAATGGTAGCTTGGCTGAATTATTAAGAAATAAGACCTTTGAACAGAGTTATTTTACGATGCTTCTGCGATGTTTACTGCTTTTTCATACGCGTCAATCAGCATGTTGATTATCTTGTTCCATCGAAAATGTTTTTCGACGCGGTGTATTGCGTTTTCACGGAGCTTTGACCCGTATGTAGGTTGGTTTAGAACTCGTTTCTTGAGGGGCTTGAAGCTTATGTGTTTAGCCAAGTCGTGAAGTTCCTTTTTTCTCAGCTGTCCTTCTCTCTCAGTTCTTTCGGCTATCATTAACGCAGTTATTAGAGATACTGCAGCTTCAGTTAGGCTTTCGAAGTCCTTGGCTGGAATTAGAATTCCGGTTGCTGTTTCTGGTTTTTGCCGAATATCCACAACGGTGTCGCTTAGTCCGCCGACTTGCGTTGCTATTACAGGGTTGCCTGTTGCCATGGCTTCGAGAGCCATTATTCCGAAGGGTTCCCATAGGCTTGGACAGACGAAGACGTCTGAAGACAAGTGTGCGAGAATGTATATGCTGGGTGCTTTTCCGAAAATCACTCTTACTGATTCTTTGTATTTCATGGCTATCTTCGCTGATTTTTCTATCAACCGTTTTTCTTCCGGTAGGGGTAGGAAGAGTAGAACAAATTTTGTTTCTGGGATTTCTCTGAGTATTTTTGGTATAGCCTTAAAAAGTGTGTCCACGCCTTTTTGTTTTGCAAGTCTTCCTGTCATCAGAACCATGGGTCCATCTTCAGCGAAGGGTTCAACTTTTCCTTTTCCGAGGAAAGGTTTCTTCGCGAAGCTCCAGACTGTTTCCTTTACAATCCCCTCGTCGAGGAAGGGTTCTTCGGGTTCGAGATTTCCTATAGCTTTGGTTAGAAAATATCGTCTGAGGTGATAACGTCGGATTTCTGTGGTTTTTAGCGTTTCTTTTATGTTTTCGCCGAATTTTTCGGCGACCTTTTTGAGCATTTGCTTGTAGTTCCAGTCGCATCCATTCCATATGTGCATTTTTTTGCATTTGCATGCTGAGCCTACGAAGGGGATTACTTCTTCTTCGAGGTAGCTCTTGCTTACGCTCGTGACTATATGCGCTTCTAGGGCTGCAAAGGCTTCTATGCGTCTTTTCGCTTTCTTTAAAAGTTCTTTGTGGGAGAGCAGTTTTCTTTCACCGTCGATGAAAACCGGATGGACTTCGTTTTTTATTCCGCACCATTTCTCGCCTAAGTATCTCCAAGAGGTTTTAGGTCGGCTGAGCAAGTGTATTGTAATCACGAAAGCGGGCTTTCTTCCAAGCTTTTCTAACTGTTGTTTGGCTAGGATTGCTGCTGGAAAGGCGTGCCAGTCATGTGCATGGATAATGTCTGGAGCGGGTGTCTCGGTCTTCTCTAAATTTGCTATAAAGCCTTCCGTTCCTCTAGCTAGTAACACGGCTTTATCTTCAATTCTTTTCGCGCGGTAAACAGTTTTGTCGTCAAGAATCTCGGATGAGGCTTCGTTTAATCCAGAAAATAGGATTAGGTTGAACCCCTTCAGTTTTCCCTTCCACGCGGCTATCTTATATCGGTATGGTTCGCGGTAGGGTATGAAACATTTTTCTTTAAGTTTACCCCGAATTACCATCGGGATTTTCTCAAGCTGAAGTTTTTTCCTCGTTTCCGTGTTCTTGTGAACCCCGTGGCTGGGCATGAACAAGGTTACGTGAAATCCGCGTTCGGAAAGCTGCTTCAACGCGTTTGAAACAGCTTCAGCTAGACCGCCTACCTTTGCTACGCCGGAGCATTCGAAGGCGAAAGCCCAAACATTTTTCATTTTGCATGTCCTCTGTTTTCCAATAACTTTTGGTATAGCTTAAAATATTGTTGGCATGAGACTTCCCAGCGGAAAAGAGTTTCGCATCGTCTTCTACCGTTTTTCCGCATCTGCTCTACAACATTGGGAGAATTTCTATAGATTTCTAGCGCCTGCCTCATGGCTTGAAGCAAGGCTTCGGGTTTTCCTTTCTCGACGAGAAATCCTGTGGCTTTCTCTCTGTCTTCTTCGTAGGAGATGACTGTATCTTTTATTCCTCCAGTTCTGCTTCCTATGGGAACGCATTCACAGGACATTGCTTCGAGCTGCACAAGCCCGAAAGGTTCAAATAGGCTTGGTATAAGGGCGAAATCCGCGCTTGAGTATAGGTCGCGAACCTCTTCACGTTTTAGAAGCTTGTTGATTGCCTTGAATTTCGATGGAAACTTTTCTTCCAGAGTTTTTGACCATTGTTCGAGTTTTTTATCCCCTACACCTACGACTATCATTCGAACTTCCTCTTCGGCGAGGAAGGTTTCGCTTGCTTTTAACAGCACGTCAACTCCTTTTTGAACGGGGTCAAACCTTCCAACATAAAGATAGAATATTCCGTCGGTTAAACCATAGCGCCGCAACACGAGTTTCCTTCTTTCCTTTCGAGGTAAACGCGCATAAGACGAGGCGTTTACGCTCCAGAAGTTTGTGTCAATCCCGTTGAACACGTGAGTGGTTTTGTCTCGGTATTTTTCGAACAGCTCCTTCTCGTCTTCTTGGTAGTAGGATTTCCCTACCACCGTCACAAAATCCGCTTTTTCCAAAGCAATTTTTTCTCCATAGAACCAGTTGGGATATTCTCTGTGCAGCCTATGAATAGTTAGCAGAACGGGTTTCCCCATTTCCCGAAATTTTCCCATAGTTCTATAAGCGAAAAAATCGTGCATGTGAACCACATCGAAATCCAGAGCGTCCACCACTTCGATGAGCCTCTCTCCGAACTCGTTAATTTTCTTTATCGCCTTATCGTTCGCCGGTTCCGGATATACCTCTCTTTCATCTAAAACCACGTTAGATAACGTGTAGACCTCAACGCCTTGATGGTTGAAAACGTCCACCATAACATTGGGGTATTCCTTCGAACCCAGCTTTCTCCAAGGAACAGCTCTTCCGCTTCGAGGAAGAATCACTTTAGGCTCTGCGAAACGCTTCATCGTTTGAGCTATGGACGTAAGCGCTGCAGATAAGCCTCCAACCTTTATCACGTCATACTCCATAGTCGTCATCAAAACCTTCATGTCCACACAACTCCCCTCTTAACACGATGTAAGAGAATATTCTAAACTTAACTATTTTTAAACAAAAAAGGAGGAAAGTCAGCGTTTTGTAAGCTTCCTTCGTATAGCCACCATCGCTACGCTGAAGGCTATCAAGGCTACGAGCAGAACCACTATCATAAATTCTGGCACGACATAGCAATCGCCGATAATCACTTCATACTTTGGATATGCTTCAGGGTCATTGCCCCAATCTGGGTGGGGATTGACTGTCCTCGAGTTTGACGGGCTCATATGGTCGAGATATTTCGTTAACAAGTCACCCGTGGAAGCAGTTCCATAGGCGTAGCAGTAGAAGGAAAAGGCGCACACGTAGAACTCGTCTCCGTAGGAACTGAAGCCTCCAATGGCGTCCCATGGAACATGGACGGTTACATTGTTAGCCTCTGGAAACTCCACTTCAACTCCATGGGTGGCGAAAGGCTCGTAGTTATAGCCGGAGTCAACGACGTAACAATATTTCAATCCATCCTCAGCTGTTATGTTTTGGATTAGTATACAATACTCCCACAACGCCTCTTCGGCAGTTGTCGTGTCGAAGTGAGTGCTAGACCACTGCGGTAGCCATTCAGTTCCTCCGGTTCCGTTAGATATGGTTATTGTGAAACCAGTGTTATTCCAAGCCGCAGTCGTGTTCGTTAAGTCTTTAACAGTTATCGAAATAGTTAGAGTGTTGGAATCCCATTCCAAGCTTAAACCAGTTAAGTCCCTCATATCGAGGTATCCGTCATCAGTGACGTAGTCGGTATACATGTCGCCTTCCGGATCAGTGTATGAATGCTTGCCCGTAGAGCTTAATGCATACACAGGAGATAAGTAGCTCACCATCGTCAGTAGCAATATGCTGACAAGAAAAATCCTTACAGTTTTCTTCATTAATTTACCTCCTTTTCTACCTTTCTGGAGTTTTTGTTATTTATGTTTTATCGCTTATTATACGTGTTATCGGGAGCAGTAGCACAGCTTCTTTTGGTTTCAATTTTACGATCACCTTTCCTTTTTTAGGCTTAAATGGCTCATTGGTTAGTGCATCATTAAACTGTTTTTCCGTTTTTACAGTGAATAGAAACTCTTGGTCACCGTTATTTATCAGGGCTAGGGCTTCGTGATCTTCGTATATTCTTTTGAATGCGTAGACGTTTTTTTCGTTGTCTATCAGTATCGCTTCGAATTCTCCGTGGGTTAGGGCTTTGTTTTGCTTCCGTATTTGTATTAGTTTTTTGTGGTATTCGAGGATTTCGTTGTTCCAGTCTTTAGGGTTCCACGGCATGGTTCTTCTGCAGTCCGGGTCTCCTCCTCCTTCTAAGCCTATTTCGTCTCCATAATAGATTGCTGGAGCGCCGGGTAGAGTCATCTGAAGAAAAACTGCAAGTTTAACTTTGTTGATGTCGCCTTTACAGAGAGTCAGTATCCGCGGAGTGTCATGACTTCCTAATAGATTATACATGACGAATAGAGATTTTCGCGGAAGCAGTGCCTTAAACCTCATAAGTCTTTCATGAAACTCCTCAGCGCGAATCCTCTCGAAAACTACGAAATCAAGGATAGCTTGTCTCAACCCATAATTCATTATAGCGTCAAACGCTTCGCCTACCCACATGCTAGGGTCAGAATTGTGATTTCCAAACTCCGCCAGCATGTAAACTTCCGGCTTAAGCGCCTTAAGCCTTTTCCGCAGTTTCTTCCAGAATTCGAGGGGCACTCCGAAGGCTACGTCAAATCTCCATCCGTCAATATCTGCCTCTTCAATCCAATATTCAGCCACGCGCATAAAGTATTCCGCGGTCTCCGGATTCAGCATGTTCAGCTTCGGCATAAAGGAAACCCCCGCAAACGTTTCATAGGACGGCGGAAACTTCATCATCAACCGAAAACGCCATTTAGGGGGTAAGGGTAGAAACCGCAGAAGCTTTTCGAGAAACCTTCTTTTTCTAACCGGGAATTTTCGAATGAAATACCAGTCTTTGTATGCGGAGTTTCTTCCTTTCTCTCTCACATCGCGAAAAGCCCAAAAATCATCTGAAGAATGATTGAAAACCGCATCGATGACTATCCTTATTCCTTTCCTGCGGGCTTCTTTTACCAAGAGCTTTAGAGTTTCATTATCACCGAAATGCGGGTCTATGTTGAAATAGTCTTGAACGTCGTATTTGTGGTTTGTTTTGGAACAGAACACCGGGGTTAGATACAACGCATCTACGCCTAGACTAGCGATGTAATCAAGTTTGTCTATTATGCCCTTCAAGTCGCCTCCAAAAAAGTTGCGGCGTGTAGGCTTCTCACCCCATCTGCAAACACCGGGAGGGTCGTTGCCTTTATCTCCGTTGTAGAATCTCTCCGGAAAAATTTGATAAAACACGGCGTTTCTAACCCATTCTGGAACCCGGAAACTCTGAGAATAGGTGTTGTCCAGTTCAAAACCTGTTACTTGTTCTCTTTGAAGAGAAGCTCCAGAAGCAGAATAATAAGCAATGGTTCCTTTATCTTCCACTTCAAAAAAGTATTGGGCGCCTCTCCGCTTCGGAACAGCTATTGTTGCTTCGTAGTATTCGAAGAACTTGTTTTGCCAAAACTTTTGCATCTTCTCCTTCTTTTTTGTCCCGCCTTTTCTGTCCGTAATAATGAGTGTAGCCCGTGTTATATCGTTCCGCTTCGCTCGAAACTTTATATGCGCCAGTTTATCGTCGACGTCTAAAAAAATGGGAGTTTGATCGTGATAGAGTCCTTCTAGGACTATTTTTCCATCCCCTCCGAAGCATTTTGCGTCTAGAAGGGATTTTGAAACTTGCAAAACTGAGCATTCACGTCCGTAGGCGTTTCGGGTTTTTAAAGGATTTTTCGGGTCTGATATCCATTTGTAGCCTTCTATCATGAAGGCGTAAAGATATTCTCCTGGGTAGAAGGGTAGGGTGAGCCTCCATGTTTCTCCCTCAAGTTTCATAGGATAGGCTCCGGGAAACCAGCAGGAAAAGTCGCCTACAACATAGACGTTGGTTGCTTTAACGTATCCTTTGAGGCTAAACTCTATCAGATGCTTCTTCGATTTAGTTTCTGGGTCAACCGTTACTCCTAAATCTTTCGGCATTAGAACAAAAGAAGGGAGAAAGGGTTTAAATTTGTTCGGTTACTTTTTCCTTTTTCTTCGTCTTCTTAGTATGTAAACTGAGGCGCCTACAGCCGCAGCTGCACAAACACCCGCTATGGTTGCAACGAGTTCCCATGAAAGAGCTTGAGGAGTTACTTCTTCTGGCGTTGCTCTTACTGCGTAAACAGTGGCGTAAGTTTTGTCTGCTACGGAGTAAGAACTTAAAACTTCTGTTTGGTTTTTCTCCGGAGGCACGAGCATGTCAAAGACAAGCGGGTTGACGCCTTCAGATACGGCGTCGGGGTCTCCTCCTCCCGCTGTATAGTCTTCTGCTTCCACACCTACTGCTCGCATATTGTTTTCGCCGTAACCGTCCCATCCTACGACCAGAACCACGTAGCCCCATTTTTCTTCCGGTTCTCCGATGATGCTTGAGGAAATCTTAGCAACAATTGTATCTTCGCCTTCAGCTTCTATGGTCATCAATTCAGTTTTCTTCGTCCCGTTAGCGAAGATTAGGTCGTTGCTTCCCGCCCATCCCGGGCCGATCAGTAGAGCCATTTCCCAAGCGTCTTCCGATGTTACGTTTACTCTTGGGCCAAGCGTGTCTGTTCTTCCCGAGCCTTCAACATGGTCTGTGTCTATGTACATGTGTATGAACTGGAGGGAGAAACCGTTTGGTCCGTTACATGGATTTCCTCCTAAGGTTTTGAAGCGGAAACGGAACATGATGTCG
>QMXC01000041.1 GCA_003661945.1 Candidatus Bathyarchaeota archaeon
CATTTCAAAATGGCTTTGACCTCCATAGTTTTACGGTTTCAAACCAGAAAGCAGCCGACGAAATTAAGCCGAACATTAAGGCGTAAAAACTGGGAACTACTAGACCGGTAACGCATAAAACTAGGTATGTCGCCAGCATGGTGGAGAACAGAATCGAATAGAAGAGATATCTAGGCACGAGGAAATGTCCCATACGCATGAAAAACCGTAGAATGCCAACTTTCACCTCTTCCTCGAGCACGTATTCGCCTGTTCTCTTTTTCCGAACAAGACCCAAATCATGCAGTTTTTCGAGGTGGTGAACAGCTATGCTCGGGCTGGAAAACCCAAGGGCTCGTTGAACTTGGCGGATGCCGACCATGTGCGTCGGCTGCTGTAGCAGATACCAGTACACGCGAAGAGTCTTTCCTCTTAGAAGGGATTCCAGCACGGCTGAATCAGAAGAGCGTTGAGAATTCGACACAATTATCGCCCGAATAAGTATTTGGAAAGTCGTTATAAAAGCTCTTAGTTGCCGTCCGAGTAACTCTGAGATTTCATCTCGTAGTGATCAACCTAATGCCTTCTCATCATCCGGCAAGAATAAAAACGTAAACAGATAGATAAAAACGTTAACTTTACATATGTTCGATTTTTTCCGCCATGCGGTTTAGCGTTTTCGAGAAGAAATGCTGTGGAAATTCTTTAGCGATTATCCGGGTTCCTCCGGCTTTCAGTATGTCGCAGAAACACGGAACTATCTCGAATATGGGCAGCGAGTGAGAATTGCCGAGTTTTTCGGACAGTTCTTCTTTTCCCTTTTTCGTCGTATAGTCGATTAGAACCTTGTTCAAAATCATGTAGGTTTTCTTTTCAAACAGGTCGTAAAGTTCGGTTAGCATCCGCTTGGTTCCTTGCACGTCTGAAGCGTCAATCGTTGAGATTACCAAGACTATATCTGCGCTTACTATGGCGTTGATGGATGAGTATTGAAGCCCGGGGCTTGTGTCGAAAATTAGGTAGTCCATTCCCATTTCGCCGAGCACGGAGTTTCTCATCGCTAGAAGCCGGCCTAAAGCGCGCATTTCCCATTTCCTATCCTTAGCTGACATGTCACGTATCGCTTCGGTGGAAGGATTCGCCAAACCTACTAGGAGCTTTCCTTTCCCGCCTGAAAGCTTAGTTAGATCGATAAGCGCTTTTTCTATCGAGCATGTTCCATTTAGGTAGTCGTTCAGCCAGTATTTTTCGCTTTTAGCCTTAAGTATCGCGTGGAGGCTTGGAGCACGGAAATCCATGTCTAGAAGACATACCTTTTTCCCTTTTAGGGCGAATGTCATGGCGAGGTTTACCGAGAATAGGGTTTTTCCGGTTCCGCCTTTGTAGGAGTGAATGGCTATTATTTTTCCCATAGGCTTTTCACTCCTTGTTGTTGTCATCCTTGTCCACGTAGAAGTAGGCCTTTCTTCCCTGTCTCTCCTTTTTCAGATATCCCATTAAGACAAGCTGGTTTAGGTAGCCGCTTTCCACGGCTCGAGCCCTTTTCGTCTGCTGGGCTACTTCTTCGGCTGTTGCTCTTCCAAGCCGGCAAACGGTTATAGCTGTCTTTCGTAGATGGTCAGGCATCGACAGCAACGTCATCACGTCGAGGGGGGCCGTGGCATCTGCAAGAGGCTCGTTGCTGGGCTTTCCGTGTTTTTGAAGTTCTATCATTACCTCTATTTTCTGGTTTAGCTTTTCCAGATTTTCCCTTATTTTTTCGAGGATAATAAGGGATTTTTTGGTGGAGAAGTCCCGCTTTTTCAATGGTTTTTCCCTGTTTACTGGCTTTCTGTATGAATGATGAGCATCCTATTTATTAAGTCTTACGAAACTCCTCTATGTATTACCAAGAAAAACTCAAAAACAATACTGAACGAAGCATGAAACAGGAAAACATCTAAAAGGCGAAGAACGACGGAAGAAGAGAAAAGAGACGAAGGGCTCTAGTACGGAATCGGCGTTCTGTTCCTAGATTCCTCGACGATTGGAAGAACTTGTTTGAGCTCCCTAAAGTATTTAAGAACCGTTATGCCTCGCTGCGTAATAGCGTAAACCACACGTTTCTTGCCCACTGTTCTTTCTTCAACAAGGTCGTGCTCCATCAGAAACTGTAGATATTCCTTGAGCACGCTGCAGTTCACGTTCGCCTTATACATTATGTGCGTGAGTTTTAATGGTCCCCTCTGCGCAAGTACTTTTAATATGTCGATATACATTTCGAGCTTTGATCTTCTCATAGGTAGGCCTCTCGCCATATTTTCGGGGATTTTTATATAAAGCTTTTACGTATTTCAGCTATGTCTTCTATTTGCAGATTTTCCGTCTCTTTTGGCTTCTGCTGGAATTTTTTAAACACTTTTATTCTATTTTCGAAAGCCGTGACTAAGTCGTCTATTAATATTTTTTGTAAATCCGGCGAAAGAATGCCCACTTCCTCTTCAAGCGCCGCCATCAATTTGCGCTGAAGCTGAGTTCTCTTTTTACGAGTTAAAGGCTTATCCATACACGTTACTCCCCGAGTTTACGCTTCTTTTACGCATTTGGTATTTAACTAACTTATGAATCGAAAATATGGATTAGTAATTCACATTTTGAAAAGAACATCCACGGATTATTTTGGAGCTTTTCTTTCAACCCCGTAGGGTAAGGCTCTGGTTCTAAACACAACAAATTTTTCTTTTAGCTGTGCCAGATAACGCAGCACCAGTTTTTTGCCCTTTTCTGTTAAAGCAAAGATGGGGATGGTGACGCCTAGTTGCATTAGGGCTTTTTTGCCTATTTCTTCTCTAACAAGTTTTGAGGCGCCCGCGCATACTAGATCGGCTTTCAAAACGTGCTTTACGTTTTCTTTAGTGAGGCATGTGTTGCAGACAGAAAAAATGACCACGTTTACGTTTTTCTCTTTTTCGAGTTTTCTGATTTCGCTTATGCTCGGCGCTTGGAAGCTTGCAACCGTTACCGCTATGTTTCGGTAGCCTTTTTCTATGGCTTTTTCTACGCCTTTTGTCTGGTTTATCTCGGCTGTGTCGGGGTTAAGCATGGTTCCGCCGTGTTGTCCGATGAAGTTTAACGTTTCTTTTATCGGGCTGGTTTTGATTATTCCTGTTAGCCTAGCGCCTATTCCCTGTACGAGTGAGGGGTTGTCTGTGATTACGGTTCCGGCGCCTTCGCAAACTGTAACTGCACACTCTATTAGGTTGTTTTCGAGCCATGTTTTCATCATTTCGGACGCGCCGTAAAGCACTATGGGCTTGTCGTTGAAGGCTCGGCGGCACGTGCAGAAGCCGAACTTGCGGATTTTTGTTTCAACGGTTTTTTGAACTGCTTCACGGGTTATGCGTTTCGTTCCATATAATGATTCATGCAGAGGGCAATGGCTTATTCTAGGCTCGGTTAAAACCTCTATTCCTTTTTGGCTTATTCTCACGTGGGCTCCGCAGCATAGGATTTCGTGTTCACCGATTACTTCTTCCATGGAAATCGCTTTTAGGAGGCTTACTTGTTCACCATTTTGTTTATAGCTTCTTCCATGGTGTGTCCACGGCAATGTACAATAGCCCTTTTTACACCTTCAACTTTTGCCGCCGCGTTTTTTACGTCCATGGCTAATTTGAAAGCAATGGGGCAGAAGGGACTTGAGGGAACGAATTCTATCTGGACGACCCCGGGCTCGGTTTCTTTGACGCTCGTTATCATGTTCATCTGGCCGAAGGTTAACCCGGTTTCAGGGTCAACTACGTTGCTCACTTCTTTTCGAACTTTTTCTTCCAGTTCGGTCAAAACGGTTCTTCTCCAAAGGTTTGGGAGAAAAATAAAAAGCGGATGTTAATAATTCTTCCGCATTTCATCATGTTTCTGCTGGTAGATTTTCCAGCTTAAGGTCATGGTTCTCGGATGTGAAGCTTTAACTTCATCGACGCGGGGAACAGCCGTGTTTTCAGGAGCGTTCAAAACTTTTTCAGGGGTTTCCCGTGCTTCTTTGACTATTTCGCGCATGGCTTCCGCGAATCTGTCAAGTGTTTCTTTTTCGAAGGATTCGGTTGGCTCTATCATTAGGGCTTCCTTCACTATCAGGGGGAAGTATATGGTTGGGGCGTGAAAGCCGTAGTCTAACAAGCGTTTCGCAACGTGTAATGCCGAAACCCCTGTTTGTTTTTCGAGTTTTTCCACGCCGAAGACGCATTCGTGTTTTCTAGGCTTTTTCTCGTCGTAGGGAAGCGACAGTTCTGGAATTTCTCGCAGTTTCTTTACCAGATAGTTGGCGTTTAGAACCGAAATTTCAGCTGTTTCTTTCAGTCCTTCGGCGCCTAAGCTTAGGATGTAGGCGTAAGCCTTTAGGAGAACAGCTACGTTTCCGTAGAAGCTTCGAATCTTTCCAACAGCGTGGGGCTTGTCGTAGTCCAGCTTGTAGCGGTTTCCATCGTAAACTATGCGTGGAACAGGTAGGAACTCGGCGAGTTTTTCCGAGACGCCTATAGGTCCGGCGCCGGGTCCTCCTCCGCCGTGGGGAGTTCCGAACGTTTTGTGGATGTTTATGTGCACTATGTCGAAGCCCATGTCTCCAGGTCTGATCTTTCCAAGAATGGCGTTGAGGTTTGCGCCGTCGTAATATAAGAGTCCGCCGGCGCTGTGAATTGTTTCAGCGATTTCCTCGATGTTCCGCTCGAATATTCCCAGCGTGTTTGGGTTGGTTAACATCAGCCCGGCGGTGCGTTCGGAAACCGCGGCTTTTAACGCTTCCAAGTCTACGCATCCCTCGCTGTTCGAAGGAACCACGACTATTTTGAAGCCAGCCATGGTTCCGCTAGCGGGGTTCGTTCCGTGCGCCGAGTCAGGAACGATGATCTCCGAACGCTTTCCTCCTTCTCCGTTGAAATTGTGGTAAGCACGCATCAGAAGGGCGCCTAAAAACTCACCGTGCGCCCCAGCGGCTGGCTGTAGGCAAACCTCGTGCATGCCGGTGATTTCAGCGAGCCAACGCTCTAAACGATAGAGAATTTCAAGTATGCCTTGAACCGTTTCCTCGTCCTGGTATGGATGCACCATAGCTACGCCGGGCAGCTCAGCCAAAACCTCGTTTATCTTCGGGTTATATTTCATGGTGCAGCTTCCAAGCGGATAGAATCCTAGGTCTACGCCGTAGTTCATTTGCGACAGCCGCGTGTAGTGCCGTAGCACTTCGACTTCTGAAAGCTGCGGAAGCCTCGGCGGGGAAGCACGGCGAACCTCGGCGGGTAAAAGCTCGTCTAGAGAGCCGGCTTTCCGCCTAATTTCTTCCTCAACTTTGGGCAGAACGAAGCCTCGCCGTCCAGCGTTGCCAAGTTCGAACACGATGGGCTCGTTCCAAGACGCTTGCTTAAACCTTCCATTCATCTCCCTTGTTTCCTCCTAAAACTTCTCCGAGAACCTCAGCCAGCTTGTCAATGTCTTCTTTGGAATGCATCTCGGTTACGCAGTAAAGCGCTGTTTCACCGAGCTCTGGAAACTCTTTTGAAACGTTTTTTCCACCGTGAACGCCGCGGCGTAAAAGTTCTCGGTGAACCTTTTCAACAGTTAATCCTGACTCGTCGAAGTTTACGGTGAACTCTTTGAAGTGCGGCGAATTGAAAACTGGAACGCGTAAGCCGCTGATTTCGGACAAAACTCGCATGGCGTAGGTTGCCTTCAGCGTTATGGTTTCGCCGAGTTCGCGGAAGCCTTCAGGTCCGAGCAGAGCCATGTAAACCGCGGCGGCAACCGCGCATAATGACTCGTTGGAACATATGTTCGAAGTTGCTTTCTCTCTGCGGATATGTTGTTCGCGGGTTTGAAGAGCCATGCAGAAAGCCCTTCGTTCGCTATCTACGGTTGTGGTCATCCCGATTATGCGTCCAGGCATCTGCCTAACAAGCCGGATGTCGCTGCGGCAAGCGAAAATTCCCAGCAATGGTCCGCCGTAGTTCATAGCGTTCCCAAGCGGTTGTCCTTCGCCCACAACTATGTCTGCGCCGTATTCGCCTGGAGGCTTTAAAACGCCCAGCGATGTTGGGTCAACTCCGACAATGAATAATGCTCCTTTAGCGTGGGCTTCGGTTTCGATTTCCTCTAAGTTTGTCTCTATAAACCCTAGATAAGACGGGTTTTCGATGTATACGGCGGCGGTTTTTTCGCAAATCTTGTTTTTCAAGTCTTCGAGGTCGAGTTGTCCCGTTTCCGGCTTGTAGGCAGTTTCGCGTATTTTTATTCCAGCGGGTTCCGCGTAGGTTTGTAAGGTTGCTTTCCGCTCTGGATGAATTATTTTTGGAATAACCACTTCGTTTCGACGGGTTATCCGCGCAGCCATTCTAGCTGCTTCGCCGAGGGCGGAAGCCCAGTCATACATGGAACAGTTAGCCACTTCCATCCCGGTAAGCTCGCATATCATGCTCTGATATTCAAACAGTATCTGGAGCATTCCCTGAGATATTTCGGGCTGATAAGGCGTGTAAGAAGTGAGAAGCTCGCCTCTTTGAACTATGGTTTTCACAACAGCGGGAACATAGTGAGGCCAGCATCCGGCGCCTAGAAAAACAGGCATGTCCAAGCATGTTTTGTTTTTTGCTAGAAGCCTTTCCACGTGCCGTTTCAATTCAAGCTCTGAAAGCCTTTCCGGAAGGTTTAACCTACGTTTCAGCCGGTATTTCTCCGGAACATCTACGTAAAGCTCCTCCACGGTTTTTATACCCATCTCCCGCATCATTTCAGCTTTCGTTTCCGGCAGAGAATTAGGAATGTAAGGATGCGATTTCGAAGCCATTTTCCACCACTTTTGAGATTCTACACTAAAGCTCGTAAAGGTTCTTTAAGCTTTTCAAGGCTTCAACGCGTCTCTTAATCTTTTAACCGTGAGTTCGCTGAGCATCACCGTTTCCTCGGTTGACAAGTAGTTGCTCACAGAAGAATCGTAATAAATGTTCGCTGAAGCAGGAAACTCCTCCGTAGCGCTTCGCAAAACAATGGTTATGGGCACCAAGGGTAAGGCGCGCACAACAACGCTGTAGTCTTCAAGCTCAAGCTTGGCTCCACCTAGAATTTCCGCCGCCTCAACAAGCCTTCGCGGGTTTTCACCGAAAAACCTCGCTAGAGGGTTAAGCACCCGTTGAGCATACACGCTGTAATAGATTCTTCCGCCAGGCAAGTGCCGAAAAGAAGTAAGCACCGAGGTTTCCGGAACCTGCACAGCGTCTGCATATCCGTAGAGAATGCAGTAAATCGGCTTTTTGCTATGCTCAGAGACTCGTCTGCCTTTCAACTCGTCGAAGACTTCGCCGTTGTCCAGCGAAAGTTTAAGCTTTAAAAACCTAAGTGTGGGCGTGTCCTCGAAGCCTAAACGTCCCCGCAAAGCTGAAATTCTTTCTTTGCATCGGCTCCACGTCCAGAATTCGCTTTCCGAAGTTTCCCCATTCAATATTGGATTCCCTTTGTTGTAACTATTTTTTCCGGATGCTTCACATCTATGATTTCGTTCACGAAGTCAGCGCGGTCCATCAATTCTTTCGACGCGAAACGCCCAGTTAAGACTACGTCGGTTTTCTTCGGAACAGAGTCGAGAAGCTCAAACACTTCCTCAACCGTTAGAAGACCGCAGTACAGGGCGAGGTTGATTTCGTCGAGAACCAGAAGATGCGGCTTCTTCTCTCTAACTATTTTCTTTGCGAACTCTAACGCCTTCTTAGCTAATTTCTTGTCTTCCTCGCCCAAGTTGCTGAGCCCATGCCATCCTTTTCTCCCGAAAAGGTAAATTTCGTAGTAGGGCTCAAGCCGTTTCCGAATTTTGTATTCACCCGTATTCTTCCACCACTTCAGAAACTGTATAATAACTACTTTGCGGCGGTGCCCAACGCTTCGCAAAGCCAAACCCAAAGCGTTGGTGGTTTTTCCACCACCAGTTCCCGTGTACAAATATATATAACCCACAGCCCTTAACTCCCTTATGTTTGAACGTGCGCTCAGTTGTTACATTAACTTTTGATAACAACTAAAGCTTTACTCCTTTCGGAAATAGAGGTATGTCAAAATGAGCTTGAACTATGAAGAAC
>QMXC01000042.1 GCA_003661945.1 Candidatus Bathyarchaeota archaeon
GTTTCCTTAGTTTGGTTATATTCTGGCGTGGGAATATTTTGCGGTTTGCAATTATGGATATATCTGGTTTTTCGAGTTTATTTTCTGGAGGGGTCAGAGGAGATGCGGAGAAGGCGTGTGGAGTTCCGTTTTTGTTTTCCGCCCATTTACGGGGTTTATGATACTGGAGAAGGGGTTATCTACGTGTTTGGGGAGCATGACGGTAAGATTGAGGATGTTTTGAGCCATGAAGTTTTGCATTGGGTTGTGCAGAAGCTGGCTGGGAAGAAGGCGAGTTTGCAGCTGGATAATATTCCGCCGGAATGGTTGAGAGCGTAGCGTAGAAGATTTTTGAGGGTTCGCTTTTCGGGTTTCCTCAAAGCTTATTTCTGTTAACTGCGTATTCCACATTTCTCTAAAGGAGAAAAAGGAAATGGCAACAGTAAGCGAGGCTTTGAGCTCTGCGTATAACGAGTTAATGGGGAGAGTTAGGGAAATAGTTGTTTTTCAGTCGGCGGTTTCGGTGCTTCATTGGGACATGGAAACGTATATGCCGCCTAGAGGGATTGTTCTTCGAAGCCAGCAGCTGTCGTTGCTGAGTCGAATTGGGCATAGAATGATTACGAGCCCTGAAATCGGAAAACTGCTACAAAGGATTATGGAGCATCCTGAATACGATAGGCTAGATGAAGTGCAGAGGAGAAACGTATATCTCGTCAAAAAGCACTACGACGAACAGACCAAACTGCCCGAAAAACTCGTGGCTGAAACAGCGAAGCAGCAAGCGATAACCACGGAGATTTGGAAGAAAGCTAAAGCCGCGAAAAACTACGCTGTGTTTAAGCCGGAGCTTGAAAAACTGGTTGAGCTGAGAAAGGAAGCTGCTGAGATTCTGATGGAGGTAAAGAAGACTGCAACGCCCTACGACGCGCTCATCGACATCTTCGAACCGAAGACAACATCCGAGGAAATAGCGAAAACCTTTGACGAGTTGAAAAAAGGGTTAATCGCCATACTGGAAAAATGTCAAACAGCGCCTCGGCAGCCGGACGTAACGGTTCTTAAACGCCGAGTGCCCATAGAGGTTCAACGTCGAATTTCTGTTTCCCTCGCCGAATTTATTGGTTACGACACGAAATCAAGTAAGGCTGGAGGCAGAATTGACGAGACGGAGCACCCGTTCACAACCGGATATTATGATGACGTACGAATCACAACGCATTATTACGAGGACAACCCTTTCTCGTCTATCTTTTCGGTGCTACACGAAGGCGGACACGCGCTTTACGAGCAAAACTTAAATCCGGAATGGATTTACCAGCCTGTTGGAACCGCTTGCTCCTCCGGGTTCCATGAGTCTCAATCACGTTTCGTGGAAAACATCGTTGGAAGGTCACGTGAGTTCTGGACATACTATTTCCCCATATTAAATGAGCTGACGGGAAACGCTTTCTCAAACGTTCAGTTAGACCAGCTTGTTCACGCGGTAAACTGCGTTAGACCTTCAAAGATACGGGTGGAAGCCGACGAGGTAACCTACTGCCTCCACATAATCATAAGGTTCGAAATTGAACAAGACCTATTCGCTGGAAAAGTCGCGGTGGCAGAGCTCCCCGAAGTGTGGAACCAAAAATACGCCGAGTATTTAGGGGTAAAAATCGAAAACGACTCGGAAGGCGTGATGCAGGACACACATTGGGCTAGCGGACTTTACGGGTATTTCCCAAGCTACGCGTTAGGCAATGTTTACAGCGGACAAATCTTGGCAAGGCTGGAGAAAGACTTA
The DNA here is from genome assembly GCA_003661945.1 of Candidatus Bathyarchaeota archaeon. GTDB lineage: Archaea > Thermoproteota > Bathyarchaeia > Bathyarchaeales > UBA233 > UBA233. The sequence goes on from QMXC01000042.1 coordinate 1,766, forward strand.
CCGGACTGGAAGACACAGCTTGCAAAAGGCAAGTTTCACCATGTCAAAAAATGGTTGACAAAAAACATTTACATGTACGGCAACCTTTACGACCCAATTGACCTACTGAAGAAGATAACAGGTGAAGGAATCAACGTTAAGCATTATCTCGCGTACTTGGACAAGAAATATTCAGAGCTGTACGGATACTAAACCTGCACCGCCCTTTTTATTTCCTCTATAGCTGTTTCGTCTTCAATCGTGGAGTAGTCGCCTAACTGCTGGTTGGTCACTATCGCTTTTATCAGTCTCCTCATGATTTTTCCGCTCCGGGTCTTCGGAAGCTTGCTCACGAAGTACACGTCGCCTACTATTACTATTGGACCTAAAGTTTTCTTCACCAAGCCCCGCAGCTCTTCTTTCAGTTTTTCGCTCGGCGAGAATTCGTTTCTTAACACTACGAAGGCGCATGCTGTTTCGCCTTTAAGCGGGTCAGGTTTCCCAACCACGGCGGCTTCAGCTACTGCTGGGTGTTTGAGCAAGGCGCTTTCGATTTCTATGGTCCCTATTCGATGCGCCGCTATCTTTATTACTTCGTCCACGCGCCCCACAAACCATATGTAGCCATCTTCGTCCTTTATTGCTGCGTCACCCGTATAGTAAACGCCGGGAATTCTGTTCCAATACTCGCGGAAATACCGTTCCTCATTCCGCCAAATGGTTGGGGTTAACCCTGGAAACGGTCTTCTACAGATGAAATGCCCCTTGACCCCGGGCGGAACGGGGCGGCCTTCGTCGTCTACGACGTCGGCGTCTACTCCGGGTAGGGGAATTGTTGCTGACCCGGGTTTGGTGGGTAGCAGCGCGATGCCGTAGGGGTTGCCGACCATTGGTCCGCTGCTTTCTGTCTGCCACATATGATCGATTACCGGAACTCTGTCTTCAAGAACTTTTTTCTGAAGCCATTCCCAAGCCGGCGGGTTTAAAACCTCGCCGGCGCAAACCACGAGTTCCAGGGAGCTCAAATCATGCTTTTTGGGCCATTCGTCTCCGTATTTCATTAGAGCTCGAACGGCTGTTGGAGAGGTGAAAATCCGGGTGACCCCGTGTTTTTCGATTATGTGCCACCATATGTCAGGCGCCGGATGGTCGGGGACCCCTTCGTACATTATGGTGGAGCATCCAAATAGAAGCGGAGCGTACACGACGTAGCTGTGTCCAACTATCCAGCCTATGTCCGAGGTTGCCCACCACACGTCGTTCTCGTTCATTCCGTAGACCCATTTCGCCATAGCGTAAATATACACCTGGTATCCGCCGTGTAGATGAACCACGCCTTTCGGCTTAGCTGTTGTTCCCGAAGTGTAAAGAATGAACGCTGGCTCATCAGCCCGTGTTTGCACTGCTTCAACACTTGTTCCTCTTCCTTTTTCCAAGGCTTCTTCCCAGAGCATGTCTCTTTCCGGTGTCATAGGCAGCTCCTTTTCGCTGCGTTTGAGCATTATCACGTGTTTCACGGTTTTTCCAGCGGTTTCGAGAGCCTTGTCAACGACGGGTTTCAACGGGACTTCGCGTCCCCTTCTGTAGCCTACATCAGCGGTTACTACTATTTTTGATTCCGCGTCGGCTATTCTTTCAGCTAGCGCTCCGTATCCGAAGCCTCCGAAAACAACAGAGTGCATTGCCCCAAGCCGGGTAGTCGCGAGCATGGCAACCGCGGCTTCAGGAACCATAGGCATATAGATCGTTACGCGGTCGCCTCGTTCTACGCCTAAGGCTTTCAAAGCTGCGGCAAACCTTTTCACCTCGAAGTGAAGCTGGTTGTATGTTAAAACTTTGTTGGGCAGTCCTTCGCCGTTTTCATATATTATTGCAGCTCGGTTTCCCCTACCGCGTTTTACGTTATAATCCACACAGTTATACGATAGGTTTGTTAATCCACCTTCAAACCATTTGAAACGCGGATAATCCCAGGTGAAAACCTTGTCCCACCGTTTAAACCAGTAAAGCTCTTCAGCTATTTCTCCCCAAAAACCTTCAGTGTCATCTAAAGCACGTTTAAGCATCCACCGCAACTTGGGAGGAAAATACACACCGCCTTTGCTCAAACCTCTAACCTCGAATCAGAACAACTACCGAACAACTCATTTACTAATTTTTTGGTTAACAACCTTCGCATTCTCCAATAAGAAAATTATAGAAAAAACCTTCCAAAAGATTTTCAAACTGGAACAGCGCTATTTCCTAACGCTTAAAATATGATAGAGGAAAAACACATGAAAAAATACGCCGAGATAGGGTTTATGACAAGGAACTTTGGAGCAACTTTGCTGATAGCTGTAATGGCGATATCCGTGTTGAACTCGGTTCTAGTTCTAACAGCGGCTCAAACTTCTGCGCAAACAACGGCAGCAACGGGCATAACGAAAATAGCTCCAACACTTCTAAGCAAAATCGGAAAAAGCGGCATGGTAAACGTGTTAATTGAAACGTATACGAAAGATTATTCTAGCGTGGTCTCTGACATCAACATGCTTGGAGGAAAAGTTACCCACGAATACAGCCACGTCAAGGCGTTAGCAGCCTCCATTCCAGCTGACAAGGTATTTCAATTAGCCAAAAACAGCGACGTGAAAAGAATTTATTACGATGAAAAAAGAATGGTTGCGAGCAGCCCCAACTTGTTCTTTGGAAGAAACAGCGGCTTCAAAAACTTCGAACCCGAGGCGGGAATCCCCATTCCGCTGACCGGAGAATATAAAGAAGTTTCCATAACGCATGAACAGCTCGCTGCCTTAGAGCCGAACACCTACTGGAACCCAACAGCCATGGAAGCCACACCCATCTGGGACGAAGGATACATGGGTCAAGACTCGTTGGTGGTGATTATCGACACGGGCATATGGACTGGACACTTCATGTTTGCGGACACCAATGTCACAGGCGGTATTGACATAAGCGCTGATGTTGGAACCGAATTCGAAGGATGGGACAAAGAAACAAACCATTATCACGGAAGCCATGTAGCCGGAATCCTAGCAGGAGCGGGAGGCATAATCGTGCCTGAAGACGACCCGCTCGCAGTCGCCATCGAAATGTACACGGGTGAAACGCTGCCAGAGTATGAACCCGGCTACAAGATAATCTGGCTTCTAGGAATGGCACCGGAGGCAGCACTGTACATAATCAAAGTGTTCGACCACACTGGAGGACCCACACCAGAATCCACCATATTAGAAGCGCTTGACTACGTGGCCGACATGAAAGAAAACCAAGGCATAGACGTTGACGTAGTCAGCATGAGCCTAGGAGGACCAACGCTCTACGACGGACGTGACGTTGAAGACCAGCTCGTAGACTACTTAACTTCTCTCGGAATCACCGTTGTCGCAGCAGCCGGCAACGATGGGCCAGCATCCATGACGGTTAGCAGTCCGGGTTCCGCTAACACTGCGATAACGGTCGCTGCGGCAGCCCATCCGGTCAACACGAGAGTGTTCTGGGACGTTTACTACGAGTGGCCCGGAATTGGATACTACCTTTACACGAGTGAAGAACCCCAGATTTACGCTTTCAGCAGTCGTGGACCAACGTCGGACGGTCGAGGAAAACCAACCGTGTCAGCTACAGGGCTATTCGTATTGTCAGCCTATCCGCCTGCTGGCGAAGGTGGACTCGCATGGGTTTCGGGAACTTCTATGGCGACGCCGGCGGTTTCCGGCGCCGTAGCCCTGCTAAACAGCTACGCAGAAAACAATACTTTAGGTGCTAGCCCGCAAGACTATAAAGAAGCAGTAACCAGTGGCGCTGTCTGGCTGACGGGATACAGCGAATACGACCAAGGCGCGGGATACTTAAACGCTTCCGGAGCGTTGGAAGCGCTAAAAACAGACCCGGAGTATGGAACTTTGCCTCCAGATTTGCCTCCTGAAGGCCAGCTTGAGGACATTACGAACATACCGATAGTGGGCTCCGGAGAATACACGACGACGATCACAGATTTGGCTCCGGGACACAAAGAAGAGTTCATATTTGAAGTTACTGAAGCTACGAACAGCGTTATGCTTAACGTCAGCGTCACAGATTTAGGCGAAGACCCATTAGTCATGAATAGCTTTGAAGTCTACATCCAAAGCGCGAAGCGCACTTATTACGACTACTACATAGACAGCGCCAATGTTTACGGCGACGCATGGTTCTTTTTAGCAGATGAAGAAACAACCTGGGGCGGAGACACTTACGGAGTTTACTTCAACTCGCACGTCATCGAACCCGGCTACATGAAAATAGTCATTGAAAACGACTGGACAAGCTACGATTCGATATCAGGCAACATAACAATCAAAGTGACGGAAGGAGCCCTACCGTTCCCACCGGACTTCGTCTACTCCGAAGAGATTGCTGAAGGCGAAGAGTTAGAAATCAACGTTCCAGTTCCCGAGTGGGCGGGAAAAACAATAATCGAACTCTGGTGGCTGCGAAACTGGAGCACTTATCCCACGTCAGACCTTGACCTAATCGTATTCTGGGACGAGGGACCCAACTTCGATGGAGCGACACTTAACTCTCCAGAAAGAGTAGTAATACGTAACCCAACCACGCTAACGGTGATCGTCTCAGTATACCAAATCTACGCGGCAAACGAGACCTTCGAACTGAAAGTCTACTTCTACATACTAGGCGACGTCAACTGCGACGGAAAAGTAGATACCAGAGACCTAAGCGAGGCTGCTACAGCATTCGGTTCTTACTTAGGAGACGTTCGATGGAACCCGAATGCAGACGTTAACTGCGACGGCGTCGTAGACATAAGAGACCTTGCGCTAATAGCCAGCAACTTCGGAAAAACAAAACTCTAAATTTCTCTCCTTCCTTTTTCTTTTCATGCAGAAAAAGAGGGGAAGAGTATTATTAAGGACTGGAGTTTACCAGAGCTTTTTGACTTTTGCGAAGCTGCCGATGTACCAGTGGTCGAAGAACGTGTCGTGTATCCATGTTATGGCTACACCACATTCAGGTGTTCTCACGAACTTGAAGTAATTGATGCTAAAGACTGAGGAAGCCCATAGTGGTGTCGGATTTGCTATATAGATTATTCGCAGCCAGTACCATTCTCGTTTTCCGAAGTATACCTGGTAGCCGTTGACGGTTAACGTGTATTCGCCGGGTCCGGCTAAGAGCATCGCGATTTCAGGCGACGCATAGGTGGCGCCGTCGTAGTTCATTGTTCCGTCCGGGTTTTCCACGTATAGGTCTAAGTCGCTTGTTGCCCAATGGGCCCAGTCGCGGTACCATGAGAGGATGACGTAGGCGAAGCCTTCTTCGTCTGGAATTGTGAACGTGTAGGTGTCGGATTCGCCTTCTTTTATTGTTCCGCAGTAGGTTACTATGTTTCCTTCGTAGACTTCTACCATGGCTTCTTCGATGGGTATACCCGGGTTGGATATGAAGACGCTTTTATGGAAACCGACAGATAGTACTTCTGTTACTTCGATTGTGAATTCGCCTATGTGGACGGGTTGATAGTTGGAGAAGTCGCCTTCGAGAACTATGCGGACTACGCCTGGCTGAAAGTCAACATCCGAAGTTACAAGAAGCACCGCGTCGCCTACAAACCATTGAGGAGCGTCTGGGTAGCCAATTAGGTAGGCGTCAACTCCGCCTCTTTCAGAGCTGCTCATGTAGACACTGTAAGCGTCGCCGAAGACGGGGTTTTGCTCCTCTGGAGGAGCAAACTCTACGTTGGAGATGGTGAGTTTGATTCCGTCAACGTATCGGCTTACAAGAATGTTGAAGTAAACGTATTCTCCCGGATACAGTGTTATGTCCTCTATGGTTACCTTTCCTCTACGCAGACGTAGAATATCGATTGGCGGGTACCATAAGCTGCCGAACTTTGTATAGCATCGGCGATGAGGCTCAACAGTCCATTCTTCAACGTTAGCTTTCAAAATTTCCAAGGCTGCTGTAGCGTTTATGTAGCCAGCGCCGACCTCAAGCGGGATTGTTCCCGGAATTGGGGTGGCACCTTCAATTATTGCTTCCTTAATGTGCATTGGACCATACGAAAGCCCTTGCTGTTCTATGTAGGCGTTCAGCAATGCGGCTACTCCTGCTCCCTGTGGGCAGGAGAAAGATGTTCCGCCTCCGATGGCGATTGTATATGGCAGCTCGGCGGGTGTTAAGCCGAACAGTAGGGCGGAAGACGTGGAAACAACGTCGGGTTTTTGTCTGCCATCAGCTGTTGGGCCTCTGCTCGCCCATCTCCATACGCCTATTTTGTCGTTTGGCCAGTAGTAGTAGCCGGGTATGCCGTAACTCCATAA
>QMXC01000043.1 GCA_003661945.1 Candidatus Bathyarchaeota archaeon
AAAGCCGAGTTTAACGTGGGCGACTGGAAGCAATGTCCGAACATAACCATCGATGGAAAGAAGTTTTCTGGAAGCGCTCAATGCCACAGAAAAGGCGTCGTTCTACAACACGGCACTTTCCTCGTAGGAGTAGATTTGACACGAATGTTTACGTTCCTACGAGTTCCGTGGGCAAAAACCCCAATGGACGTGGTCTGCGTAGCAAAGGATAGGATTACTTCCATAAGGCGGGAAACCCGTCGAAATGTGAGCTTGGAAGAAGCTGAAAGAGCGTTGATTGAAGGGTTTGCGAGAGCTTTGGAGGTTGAACTCGTAGAAGGCGAGTTAACGGGTTATGAAAAAATGTTAGCTGAGAGGCTTCGTGTTCGAAAGTTCGGCGCTTACGAATGGAATTTCTACGGCAGAAGCATGTAGGAGGCAGTTCAGTAGGATTTCGGCAGCCCCAAGACGTGTTGCCCGATGAATGCTAACGCCATTTGATGGGTTACGGGTGCAAGCCGGATTAGGTTTACTTCTCTCCACCAACGTTCAACGTCGTATTCCACAGCGTAGCCATAACCGCCGAACGTCTGCATAGCGTGGTAGACTGCCCATGTCCCAGCCTCAACAGCCGCCACCTTAGCCATATTAGCCTCAGCCGCGCATGGTTGTTCCTTATCGTATAGCCAAGCAGCCTTATAATTGAGCAGCCGAGCCGCTTCAATTTTAGCTTTAGCTTCCGCCAGCGGAAACTGAATTGCCTGGTGGCTGCCTATTGGAACTTCGAAGACTCTTCGCTCCTTGGCGTATTCAACAGCCTTTTTTATGGCTAGGAGACCGATTCCCGCCGCTGCAGCTGAAAAGGACATTCGTTCCGGATTTAAGGTATCTACCACGTGGTACCATCCCTTGTCCTTTTCGCCTAGCAGATTTTCTTCGGGCACTCTTAGGTCGTTTATGAAAACTTGACATGTCTTTGAGTAGTTGATTCCGTGTTTTTCTATGGGAATTACTTCCACTGCTGGGTTCGGCAAATCCACGAGGAATAGGCTTAAGCCTAAGGTTCTTTTAGGAGCCTTCTCTTTGGGGGTTGTCCTAGCCACAAGCAACATTCCTCCTGCTCGGTCAGCGCCTGAGATGAAGATTTTTTCTCCGTTGATTACGTATTCACCGCCTTCCTTCACAGCCATAGTCTTAGTGTTTAACGTGTTTGTTCCAGCGTCAGGTTCGGTTAGAGCTAGACAGAACTCCATGCCTTTAGCAATTTTTGGCAGATACTTTTCCTTCTGCTGTTCGTTTCCATGCTTCGTTATGGACACGCCTCCGAAAATCGATGTTAGACATAAAAACCACGTTCCAGCTAAACCGCAGCCCTCAGAAGTCAAAGTTTCCATCGCTAGAATCATTTCGAACATTCCCATTCCGCTTCCGCCATATTCTTCGGGAATAACTATCCCCGTGAACCCGGCTTCAACCAAGGCTTTCCAGAAATCCTCGGGAAACTCGTGCTTCTTGTCTTTTTCCCGCCAATATTCAGGACCGAAATCGCGGGCTATGTCAGATGCTGTTTCAACTATCATTTTCTGTTCAACGCTTAATTCAAAATCCAAGTTTCTCCCTCAACCAAGTTTTAGTAAGAGTATTTGAAGCGGGTATAAAATCTTTTACCGAAAAGAATACATGAAACTCATTTAGGGCTGAAACCCTTTCTAGAGATTGAGAGAGATGCGTATAGCAGAAGTTGAGGCTCGTCTGAAAACTTCGTTTGTTGGAAAGCCCATAGTTTATTATCCGCAAGTCTCGTCTACCAACGAAGTTGCAAAACAGCTGGCTAGGGAAGGCGCTGCAGAAGGAACAGTTGTTCTGGCGGAAACTCAAACCAGCGGACATGGAAGGCTTCGTAGAAAATGGTTTTCGCCGAAGGGAGGATTATGGTTTTCGCTCATACTTCACCCGAAACTTGAGCCAACACGTCTGCCTCAGCTTACGTTCATGACAGCGGCGGCCACAGCTAAAACCATAAAAGACATGTATGGCTTAAAAGCCGGAATAAAATGGCCCAACGACGTTCTAGTTAACCGCCGCAAGGTTTGTGGAATCCTGACAGAAGGATGCATGATAAATGGCAAGGTGAAGTTCGCCGTCGTCGGCGTTGGTGTAAACGCGAATATAAATCTGGAAGAACTCCCTTTGACGGTTAGAAAAAGGGCTACAAGCTTGAAAAAGGAGCTTGGAAAACCTGTGAGCCGCGAGGAGCTTTTATGCCGATTACTTTTGCGTATGGAAAACGCCTATTTAACGCTGCAGAGGGAAGGTTTCAGCCCAATCTTGGAGGAGGTTAGAAGTTTGAGCGTGTTTTTGGGCGAACGCGTGAAAATCGCTAGTTTCGGCGAATGTTTTGTTGGGTTAGCCGAAAACTTAGATGGTGACGGAGCGTTGATTGTGAGGCTTGAGAATGGGACGCGAAGGAAAGTTGTTGTTGGCGATTTAGAAGTTCTGAGTTTGGAGCCTTAGGTTCGATGCTTTTGTAGATGTCTTATCTTCCATTTTACGCCTTCAGGCGTGTCTTCGAGGATTATGCCCATGCTTCGGAGTTTTTCACGAATTTCGTCTGCGGTTTTCCAGTCTTTTGCTTTTCGAGCTTCTTCGCGTTTCTGAATTAGCTCTAGAACCTCTTTCGGCAGCTCCTCTTTTTTGAAGCGTTTTTCAGCCTTTTCTATTATGCCTAAGACCTTGTCGAATCTGTACATTAGCTTGCGTATTTCACGAGCTTCGCTGCGGCTGACCTTGTTCTCATCCATAAGCTTGTTTACTTCGCGTATAAAGCTAAACAGAACCGCTAAGGCTTCGGTGATGTTCAAATCGTCGTCCATGTGTTCCTCGAACCGGGTTTGGGTTTCCCGCATAAGCTTCTGCAGCGGTTCGCCTAGCCCAGAGCCGTCTGCTTCTTTGAGCCGTTCCATGAAAGTTACGAGTCTTTCCACGGTGTTTTCAGCTGCCTCTAAGGCTTTGAAGGTGAAGTTTAGCTGTTGCCGGTAATGGGTTGAGAGCAGCAAGAAACGCACAGCCAAAGGGTCGTATCCCTTCGCTGTTAGGTCTCTTAACGTGTAGAAGTTGCCCAGCGATTTCGCCATCCGCCGACCTTCAACCATTAAATGTTCAGAGTGAACCCAGTATCGAGCGAACGGTTTCCCAGTTGCAGCTTCACTCTGCGCGATTTCGTTCTCGTGATGTGGAAAAATGAGGTCTACGCCTCCGCTGTGGATGTCCAAGGTTTCGCCTAGGTACTTCATTGCCATAACGGAGCATTCTATGTGCCATCCCGGACGCCCTTTGCCGAGCGGGGTTTCCCAGTATACTTCGCCGTCTGCTTCGTCCCAAGCTTTCCACAAGGCGAAGTCGTAGGGCGATTCTTTACCGTAATGGTCAGCTTTTACCCTTGCTCCGGGTTTTAACGCTTGGATTTTTATTTTTGAAAGCTTCCCGTATTCCTTGAATTTGGAGATGTCATAGTAGATGGAGCCGTCTTCACCGCGGTAGGCGTAGCCTTTTTCTAGGAGCTTCTGGATTAACGCCACCATATCCGGAATGTGCTCGGTTGCCCGCGGATAATGTTCGGCTTTCTCAATGTTCAACGATTCCAAATCCTCGAAGAAAGCCTTTTCATACCGCCGGGTATATTCCTTAAGCGAAGTTTTTTCACGGTTTACTCCGGCGATTATTTTGTCATCCACATCCGTAATGTTCATGACTTGAATTACCTTGTAGCCTCGGTATTCAAGCCATCTGCGAAGCATGTCTTGAAACACATAGGTGCGGAAGTTCCCTATGTGAGCGAAATCGTAGACCGTAGGTCCACAAGTGTATAGCGTAACTTTTCCTTCACGTAAGGGAACAAACCGTTCTTTTTTCCGCGTAAGCGTGTTGAACAAGAGAATTTCATTCGACATTTCGTTCACGCAATTTTCTATGACGTGTTTCTCGGCTATTAAAATTGTTATAGGTGCAAATCTTGCCTCCTTTTTCGACGCGGTAGTATTTCCGTCTTAGGTCATTCCAGTCCCGCTTTTCACGAAGCAGCCCTTTCTCTCTAAGGCTTTTTATGGCGTAACGCACAGTTCTCGGAGGTAGAAAAGTTTGAGCTGCAATCTGTTTCTGGGTCATCCATCTGTTCTGTTCCAAGATTTTAAAAACTAGCTTCGTCGCTGGCGAAAGCCTAGCAATAATCGAAGAACGCAAGCGAACGGCAAACATTATCCCTCATAGGATTTTCACCAACCATAATATGAAGCGTAACTTCTTATAAGAATTATTTCTTACCCGAGAAACGAGAGACCTTGGCTAAACTAAAATATTAGAGCCTCGGTATAGTTAGGAGTCTCGGAGGAGCCTGTTATGAGCTATAAAGAGCCAGCTGTGAAGGAGAAGATAGAGAAGTTGAGGAAACTCAAGGAGAAAGCTAAACTCGGTGGTGGAAAAGAAAGAATAGAGGCTCAGCACAAGAAGGGAAAGCTGACTGCTCGGGAAAGGATAGAGCTTCTGCTTGACCCGGAAAGCTTTGTCGAGTTTGACCCCTTCGTTGTTCACCGGTGCACAGAGTTTGGGATGGCTGAAAAGAAAATCCTCGGCGACGGTGTTGTCACGGGGTACGGAACCATCGAAGGCAGACTCGTCTTTGTTTTCTCCCAAGACTTCACTGTTTTCGGCGGCTCCCTAGGCGAAATGTTCGCCAAGAAAGTATGCAAAATCATGGATTTAGCCATGAAGGTTGGCGCTCCAGTCATAGGGCTTAACGATTCCGGTGGAGCCCGAATCCAAGAAGGTGTGGCGAGCTTAGCGGGCTACGGCGAGATATTCTTCCGCAACGTGATGGCTTCCGGAGTGATACCGCAGATTTCCGCCATCCTAGGACCGTGCGCTGGAGGAGCCGTTTATTCGCCAGCGTTAACCGACTTTATTGTAATGGTGAAGAAAACGAGCCACATGTTCATAACCGGACCAGAGGTGATAAGAACAGTTCTTGGACAAGAAACAACTTTTGAAGAATTGGGCGGCGCATTAACGCATAGTCAAACAAGCGGAGTGGCGCATTTCGTAGCTGAAAACGAAGAAGATTGCATGGCTATCATTCGGAAGCTGCTGAGCTTCTTGCCGTCTAACAACATGGAAGACCCTCCGATAGTGGAAACAGGCGACGACCCAAACAGAACAGATGAGGCGTTAGCTGAAATCGTGCCAGACGACCCGGATAAGCCCTACGACGTAAAAGAAATAATACTCCGCGTGGTAGATAACGAAGACTTTTTCGAAGTTCAACCTTCATGGGCGCCTAACATCGTGACGGGCTTCGCAAGATTAAACGGCAGAACAGTGGGCATAGTAGCTAACCAGCCTAACTACTTCGCCGGAGCCCTAGACATAAAATCCTCAATCAAAGCGGGAAGATTCGTCCGGTTCTGCGACGCCTTCAACATTCCAATCGTAACCTTCGTAGACGTGCCAGGCTTCTTGCCGGGAATAGAGCAGGAACACGGCGGAATAATAAGGCATGGCTCCAAGCTCTTGTACGCATACTGCGAGGCGACCGTGCCGAAAATCACGGTTATCCTACGGAAAGCTTACGGCGGAGCCTACGACGTGATGGGAAGCAAACACTCCGGAGCCGACGTAAACCTAGCGTGGCCCACAGCTGAAATCGCTGTAATGGGACCTCAGGGAGCCATAAACATAATCTTTAGGAAGGAAATTGCAAAAGCGAAAGACCCGGAAAAACGTAGAAGGGAGCTTGCAGCGGAATACCGGGAAAAGTTTGCTAATCCATACGTGGCGGCGGAGAAAGGCTACATAGATGATGTGATTGACCCGGCTGAAACTAGGCCTAGGCTTATCAGCGTTTTAGAGCTTCTAGCAACGAAACGGGAGCCTAGACCAGCGAAGAAACACGGGAACATTCCATTATAGGACAGTTTTTCCGTTTGAAAAAGCAGTTCGGGAGGGGTATGTTAAAATACCAGTGTAGCGATGTTCATTTTCCCGGGTTAAACGATTAATGTATGGTGTCCCCTTTGGGAAAACCCGTAAAAATCACGGATACCACGTTTCGAGACGCACATCAGTCACTTATGGCCACACGTATGAGAACCGAATCCATGGTTCCCATAGCCGAAAAAATTGACCAAGTAGGCTTTTTCTCCCTCGAAGTTTGGGGCGGAGCAACTTTCGACTCTTGCATTCGCTACTTGAATGAAGACCCGTGGGAAAGGCTCCGCACCTTAAGACGCCACGTGAAAAAAACGAAGCTGCAAATGCTTTTACGTGGGCAGAACGTGGTTGGATATCGGAACTACCCCGACGACGTAGTTATCAAGTTCGTGGAGAAAGCATACGAGAACGGAATAGACATCTTCCGCGTGTTCGACGCGTTAAACGACCTGCGCAACCTCCAAACAGCTATAAAGACCGTTAAAAAAGTTGGAGCCCACGCGCAGGGAACCATATGCTACACTATAAGTCCCGTTCACACGGTTGAATACTACGTGGAAACCGCGAAAGGACTGGCGGAGATGGAATGCGACTCCATATGCATAAAGGACATGGCTGGAATGCTTGCGCCAGAGCCAGCCTACAAGCTTGTAACTGCGATAAAAGAGAAGGTTGGGCTGCCGGTTCACTTGCACTGCCACTCCACCAGCGGGCTATGATGACCTATCTCCGCGCATGCCAAGCCGACGTGGATATAATCGACACGGCTTTTTCACCCCTCGCATGGGGAACTTCTCAGCCGCCCGTGGAGTCCATCGTAGCGGCTTTAAGAGGCACGCCCTACGACCCCGGGTTCGACATGAAGCTTCTCGTCGAAATAGCAGACTACTTCCGCGAACTTCGCGAGAAATATTATGACCCCTTAAGGCTTATCAGCCCGTTAGCGGAAAGAGTAGACCCCTCAATTCTGGTTCATCAAATTCCGGGTGGAATGTTCTCCAACCTTATCGCCCAGCTGAAAGAGCAAAACGCGTTGCACCGGTTGAGGGAAGTCCTAGAAGAAGTGCCGAAGGTTAGGGAGGAGCTTGGATACCCGCCTCTTGTTACGCCTACCAGCCAGCTCGTTGGAATTCAAGCCGTATTCAACGTGCTTTCCGGAGAACGCTATAAAATCGTGCCAAAAGAAGTAAAAGACTACGTTAAAGGCTTCTACGGTAAGCCGCCAGCGCCAATAAAAGAGGAAATCAGAAAGAAAATAATCGGCGATGAACAGCCTATAACTTGCCGCCCCGCAGACCTCTTAGAGCCCGCGCTAAACAAGATTCCAGAAGAGGCAAAACGTTACATCAAAAGCGAAGAAGACATGCTCACCTACGCGTTGTTTCCAGCCCCAGCGCTAGAATTCTTCAAGAAAAGACTTCGGAAACATGAAGAAAAAGCCGTTCCGCCAGAGGAAAGAACCGAACTGGAACAAGCTGCAGCTGTTTCCGCCGCAATCGCTCTCTACGTAACAAGCTTAGGCCAGGTGAAGGCGGTTATTCCCAAACGCGGGAGAAGCGGCTTGTCGCCGTGGGTTTTAGCTGGAAGGAGAAGCCTAATGGAACGGAGGAGCAGCTAAACGTTGCCAGTCTACGAACTCGCGGTAGACGGAGAGAAGTTCCGCCTAGAAGTTTCACGTAAAAATGAGAAGAAGTTTGAAGTAAAAATTGACGGGAGAGAACCAATTGAAATTGCTGTTGAAGGCTCTTTAAACCGTGGCGAAGCCTTCAAGCTTGATTTAGGAGAGAAAACCTACACCGTCGAATTAGGCGAGATTTCACGAAGTAAACCCTTCCAAGTGAAAGTCAACGATTACCCGTTCACCGTGGAGTTTAAACGCCCCACGTTCCAGCCGAAAACGAAAGCCGCGGCAGCGACAGTCGCGCTCCCTGCTGGGAAAACATCGACCACCGTTTTGGCTGTGCCCGAAGGCGCTGTTGTCGCGCCTATGACCGGGAAAATCGTTTCCGTAAAAGTAAAAGAAGGAGACTCTGTTAAGCGGGGAGACGTCCTTTGCGTACTGGAAGCTATGAAAATGGAAAA
>QMXC01000044.1 GCA_003661945.1 Candidatus Bathyarchaeota archaeon
CCAGCAAGCTGGAATATTATCCTAACGCCGCGGGAAGCTATCGGATACCCAACTACAAAGCCCAAAAGGCTGAAAAATCCTTGAAAGGAACAGCGTTCTTTCAGAATTTAATGTTGAACGAGCATATGAAGCAAAATGTTTTAGAAAAGACTTTTCAGCTGGTCGTGTCTCCGGCTTACGATAAAGTGCAATTTTCGCCTAAGGTTCTCACCCATCAAACTTGGAACTCTCCTAAGAACCCCTATTTCCTCAGCTAACTCTTTATCTTCAAGGGTGTCGGCAACCCATTTCTCGAAGTCCCCGCGGTGAAGGTGAAACTCAAGCGACTTTGAATTCACAGTTTTCAATTTTTCAACAAACTCTCCAAGAGACGCAGCGCTTTCACCAGTATAATTTCCAATCGAAGTGAAGAAGTAAAAGGCTTTTTCCCTCGGAACCTTTCTCAGTATACGTTCAACCTCACGTCTATTCATCTATCTTCTCCCCCTATTCTCTCCAGAGGAGTTTATAAGTTTAATCTTGTCAGCTAAGCTGTTTCTAACACGAACTGCTTCTTCTTTAAACTTTTTTGTAATTATAGAGGTTCTGATTCGTAACACCCCGGGAAGAGGTGCAACACGGTTCGCAATGAAAGAGTGAAGTCTTTCCTGGTCTTCGGCTACAACCTTGGCAATTATCAAAAGTTCCTCGGAAAGCGAAGTGTAAACCTCGAGGACTTCTGGGAACTCTGAAACCTTTTCTGCAACTTCCTCGCTTTGTTTGGGGTCTGTAAAAATGGTCATTATCGCCGTAACGTTTCTCAACCCGATTTTCTCCACATCAATAACTGTTGTGTATTTCTTAATTATCCCGTAAGCCTCAAGTCTTCTTATACGGTCATAAACCGTGGAATGAGCCACCCCCAGCCGCCGCCCAATCTCCGTGTAAGTCTGCTTAGCATTCTCCTGAAGAGCCTCCAAAATTCCAAGGTCAACCGCGTCTAATATTACCCCGTTATCTGTCACTTTCATGTTCCGAAACCTTCGGACACCACAATATCTCGCCATTTTAAGATTTATGAGTTTTTGCCGGAAAAATGTAGATTCTAAAAGAATATTTCGACAAATCTACAGCAGGCAAATATTCCTTACCATCAACTGTTTATTTCGGAAATTCTCCGTAAAATTGTAGAAAAACGGTTTTCTAATCTACATTTTTTCGATTCTAGAGCCATATGCCTACTTTTCTACAGCTAAAATATGCGATATGTTTAAATCTTATGGTGAGAATAGAATATTGTTCTAGAAGAAAAACTAAATACATACTAGAAGATGAGTAGATGAAAATTCGAAAAATTTGGGAATTATTGGAACGTTTCAAGAATAACTGCAAGTCTAAAGGCTGGAAGACTTCTAAGAATGAAGATTGGGTTGAAACCGAGAATGAATATCATAATTTTGTCTTAGTTAGGAGTCTGCATCCTTCATCTTTCACGAGGATAACCTCCGCCCGCAGATGTGCTGTCCGTGAAGGAGTATCCTACAAGGTAGTAGAAGTGCAGTACCTCGCTTGGCTTCTATCAAACGCCCCCGACAAATCGTTATGGGCTGTCCTCTCAGAAAACCCCGAGATGCTGGAGAGAACAGCCATCTACGACCTAAGCCCCCTGCTCAAAGGAGAAAACTTCTGTCTGAAAATAAACAAAACCGAAAGTCCAGTGTTCCAAGAATTCGAAAAGTTTCTCGAACAAAACGGAATACAACTCAAACCCATAGTTAACTCCGAAGAAAAGCTCGGCGAATATGCCGTGGCGCTCAGCTAGTTCCAAGCTTTTTCAAGGTTCCAAGACGAAAGTTTGAATAGTTATTCTACAACATATAATAGGCGTGGAAACAGCTTATGCCCGAACAACCTGTTAATCCCGACGCAGAAAAAATAAAAAAGATTCTGGAGCTAAAGCGGAAGATTGAAGAAAAAATAGCAGCCACCCGGGAGGAGCTGAAAGAGCTTCAGATGCTACTCGAGCTTCTGGACGCCGCGCTGCTAACAAAAAGCTTCAAGAAACCAGAGGTTCCTCCCCCCAAAGTTGAAGAGGAAACCCTCACGTCTCCGCCAGCTATGGAATATGAAACAGTGATTCCGTTGAAAACAGTTTCAGACGAGCTCTTGGCTAACCTTTACCTCGGCGACAAAACAATGCACGTCATCATTCCTCCAGACAAGAAATTCGATATCAACACACCTCCCTTCAAAGCCTTTCTGATCGAAAGAGTCCTAGTGAAAATGCAGGAGAAAGACCAAGAAGCGGTTAGAAACGGTGAGCTTTCGCCAGATGAAATGTTATCTTACAATATAATACGCGAAAACAACGTCGTCCGAGAACTTATAATCAGAAACGTTTCGCCTCAACGTGTAAGGGAATTAAAGTCCAGCATAAGATGGACGCTGGAGAAAATGTACGAGAAAGCTTCCGTGGAGACACGTTAGATTTTTAAGCGTTTCCCGCCGAATAGGTATGAAAAAGGGTGAAACAATATTGGACGCTTACATCCTTATCAACGCGAAACCCGGAAAAGTTTGGAAAATAGCCGAAGATCTGTTAAAAGTTCCGAAAATCGATGTTGCCCACGTGGTAACCGGACAATACGACATAATCGCCCACGTAAAATTTGAAGACATGGACGCCCTCAAAAAAGTACTCAGCAGAGTTCAAAACATAGGAGGAATCACAAGAACCCAAACCGCAGTTTCCATGGTGACAAAATCAAAGGAGCCTGTTTAACGTCTGTCGAAGTATATGTTTTTACCCTTTGCGGAAAGGGGCACGCCTATAACAATTGTGGATTGAGGAAGCATACCTAAACGTTTTGCCGCCACGCCTATCCGATACATTATCCGGTTATCAACATTCAACATACTCGCGGTTTTAACAGCTGAGCCCAAAGCTATCCCCAAATCCAAAGCCTTCATAACGCATGTCGGACCAACAAAATCTTGTCCTTTCCGTTTTTCCGCTTTTTCAAATTCCCCGCAGCTCTCGTAGCCGCACATTCCGCAGTTAAGCCCGAAGCTCTTTGTTCCTCTCACTCCTATCAGCACTACCCCATCAGAGTCTCGAACATTTTTTGCATCTCGCTTAAAATTAGGTATCTCCCTCTCTTCACCTATCTTTTCCATTTCATTAGCTAGTCTATCCTTTTCCTCGCCATAAACTATGGCTGTTTCAACGTCGTCTACTCCACCGGATTTAGGCGCGGTTCTCGCAGAAACAAGCATAAGCTTCGCCGCTTGCAGAACAGCTTCCTTTTCGCTTTCCTCGCCATCTATGACTGGGCACATTAACTAATCATCCCTCGAGTGTAAACTTATAGGCCTGCTATGGCTGTTTCACAAACTTTTCTAACCATTTCTGAAACCGTGTCCAGCTGATTTACATGCAGCCCCACGGCTAGAAAAGATAAACCTAAAAGAAGAAGCAAGGAGCCTATGACCCGTTTTTCAGACAAATCCATACCTTCCCCTCCTCGGCACCATCTATGTTAGATGTTTTTCTATCTCTCTTTTTATGTAGTTTTTAGGAACCACGCCAACTATTCGGCTGACCTCCTCTCCATTTCTGAATATTATGAGTGTGGGGATTCCCATAATCCCAAACTTTTTAGCTGTCAACGGGTTTTCGTCTACATTCAGCTTTCCGAAAGACACTTTTCCGGCATATTCAGCTGCTAACTCCTCTATTATAGGTGACATTATGTTGCATGGTCCACACCAAGGCGCCCAGAAATCAACGAGAATCACACGGTGCTTTTTCAAGGTCTCGTCAAAGCTCGAATCGTCCAAGTGGATAGGAGCGGAAATTTTCTTCATCCCCAAACCTTTTAACATTTCTCTAAGTTTCTTCTGCTTTATCCTCTCTAGTTCTTCATCTTTCTCTCCTATAAGTTTTTCATGTTCCACCATCATACACCTATCCATTATCACCTTAATCCCAGCGGCTTCCGCTTTCTTCGCGGCTTCATGGTTTATTATGCCGCGCTGCATCCAAACCACGTGAGGCTTCCCAAACCTCTCCCGCATCTGAACAGCTTGCTCAACAATTGGCATAACCTTATCTGAAGGTCTAAAAACGCACACCACTTCAACTGTTTTTTGCAGCTCTTCCGGAATGCTTAACAGATCCGCATAAGCTTTTTCACCTAGTATTTCGTTTGCAGAGGGGTTAACCGGAATTATTCTGTATCCTTGTTCTTTAAGGTATTTTGCGACTATGTTGCTGTCCTTGTTAGGCTGTCTCGATAAGCCAACCACGGCTACAACCTTAAAGGTTTCTAAGATTCTCTTCAACTCCGAATTTTCCATCGCCATAGTTTCCACGCTTGTTTCTTTGATACAAACACTTATATCAACCGAGAAAGCTAAATTTTTTGGTAGAATTGAGATTCAGCTTCAAAGTTATATTAGTGATAATCGTCGCCATAGTTGTATTGTTAGCTGTTAAACCGTTCTTTTTCAGTGAAAGAAGAACAGAAGAAAACGAATCCCTCGAAGAAGACATATCCGCCTACTATAAAACCACGGAAGCAAGTATAAAGGGTATTCTGGACGCTTGCGAGCTTACTCATAGGACGGATGTCGAATTTCTCTATCCCATTCGAAGTACCTCTCAAAGCGGTGGATTTGCAATGATTCAGTGGGAACCGGATAAAGTAGAAGGCGTGGTTCTCCAGCTTTGGGTCGAAGGAGACACAACTTACGGAAACCCTATTTTCTGCGTTTTTAAACAGTATCCCGAGGAATACATAGGTAAAACCGTCAACTTACAAGGCACTATTCGGTATCGGCGGATTCGCGTTCCGGGAGAGGGTTATTACAAGTTCAACAAGTCGGTTTTTGTTCTCTTTGTAGAGACCGTAACCCTAACTGAATAACAGCCGGCTAACATTCACTCCTCGGAATATTTAGAGGCGAAAACCTCAAAGTTTATTATTCTCTTCGGTTCTTCCTCTATGTTTGTATGTATACATTACTTCTCGCTTTAGCTTCAACCTTCCTCATAAGCTTGATATCGCTAGTCGGGCTTTTCACTTTGACGTTACGAACAGAAGTCTTCGACAAAATCTTGCTGATCCTCGTCGGATTTGCCTCCGGCAGCCTACTCGGCGGAGCCTTCTTCCACCTAATTCCCGAAGCCGCGTTTTCCTCAATGAATGACGCAAGCTTTATGGCGATAACCATGGGAATAGCCGTTTTCTTTCTTCTCGAAAAGTTTCTCTGGAGACACTGCCACGAAAGGGAAAAATGTCCTGTTCATCCCTTTGCTTATCTAAACATTATCGGCGACGGAATACACAACTTTATCGACGGCGTAATCGTCGCCGCTTCCTTTTTAACGTCTGTTCCGCTTGGAATAACCACGAGTTTAGCTGTTGTTTTCCACGAGATTCCTCAAGAAATAGGTGACTTCGCTGTTTTAATCTACGGCGGTTTTACGGTGAAAAAAGCCTTGCTCTACAATCTTGCAACAGCTTTTACCGCCATGCTAGGTGTGTTGTTCACCTTTGCCTTTCAATCGCAGCTCCCAGCAACCTATTATCTGCTCGGCTTCGCCGCAGGAGGCTTCATATATATAGCCTCAACGGATTTGATTCCGGAACTGCATAAAGAACGGAAACCCTTAAACTCGTCCTTACAGTTCGTCGCGTTAATTCTCGGGCTAGTCTTAATGTGGCTTCTCAAGCTTTACATGCATTGATAGCTGAGCAGTTTTTCTCCAAGCTTCATTAAAGCCCGCACTGCTGAAGCGTCAGCTGCGCAGAGAAACGGGCTTTTCCCAAGTCTGTCTGCCTCTAAAATCTTTTCGTCGTAGGGAATGAACCCTAACAGTTTTATGCGTGCTTCAGAGGCAAATTTCACTATTGCTTCTTCCTCGAGCCTGTTGGAGACTTTGTTTCCGACAAGAAAAACCTTTTCTATCTGCATATCCGACGCCAGCTTAGCTATTTTCCCCGCGGTTTCTAACGCCTTCAGGTTTGAATCCGCCACAGCGAGCATCAAGTCGACGTGCCTAGCTGTTCCTCTCCCTAAATGTTCGATGCCAGCTTCCATGTCTAGTATTACCGCTTCGTCCCTTTCCACAATCAAATGGCGAAGCAGAGCGCGTATTACAGCGTTCGCTGGGCACATGCAGCCGCTTCCAGCTGAACGCACGGTGCCCATAACCAGCAGATTGACGCCTAAAGGTGAAGGATAAGAGAAATCTCTAACTACATCGTCAACTGTGAAGGACAACCGGTAGACTCCGCTGAAGCCCGTGCCCGTTTTCTCCTCGATAAGCTTCTTGTTCTCCGAAACCGGAACGATTTCAGCTGCCTTCTCCCGTGGAATACCCAATGTTAAAGCTAAATTCGGCGTAGGGTCAGCGTCTATCGCTATAACTCTAAAATTCCTATTCGCAAGGAAATAGGCTAAACCCGCCGCCACGAAGGTTTTGCCAACTCCACCTTTCCCCGTAACCGCAATCTTCAATGCCTTTCCGTCCCTCACGCTACCCTTTTAGAGGCTTCAACACCAAACGTTCAGAGGACACGTCTACCTCGGAAACCCTACAGCCATCGATAACTTTGACTTCCCCCAAAATATTTCTCAACAACACTTTATTTTCCTCAGTTTTCACGTAGATGGCGTCTCTGAAGACTACTTCTCCCTCTAAATAGACCGTAAATTCACACATTGCGACATGTCCTTCTTTCAGCTGTTAAGACGTTTCCGCCGAAGGATATAAACTGTTAGGTCATGTTTAAACGTAACTCTCTCTCCAAACCTCTAAGTTTCTCGTAAGCTTCCTCAACGTTCGAAATCTCCGCTGCTAGCTTCTCGAAAGGGCATACACCGGTTTTATTTCGGTTGAGAATTACAGGAACAACCTCTTCAAACTCCACATAAACACCGTGCTTTTCGAGGGCTTCCAAGGCTTTTCTGCTCGCAACAACGGCGTAAACAGCCTTCACCTTTACGTATGCGCAGAGCAACGCCGCCGCCAACCCCACTATCCGGTCCGCCGCCGAAGAACCATCTAGTTCGCCGCCCAGCTTTTCAATAGCCTCAAAAAGCCCCTTCAATCCATGTTCACGGGTTTCGAAGAGTATCCTCCCATCTTTCACAACAACGAGGTTTAACCCATGTTTTTTCAGCTCTGCCTTAGCAACCTCTAAGTCTTTCATTCCGCCCGGGCTATACCTATTATCGGAAGCTGAATAATTCTTCTTCGGTTTTCTCCGCTGTTTTCCAAGCTAAAGCTTCCATGGCTTCCTCCGGATAGTTTGGTGGAGCCATTTCCGTCATCAAAGCTTCGATGATGTGAGGCTTAACACGGATGACTAGAACATCGTCTGAATCTTCATTTTTAAAGTAGCCCGCTATAAAGTTTTCATCCGAGTTTTCCAACTCAAGTTTTCTGTTGCCAACCGTGCATTGCGTGGCTGTTTGAACTCCATCTATGAGGCAGGAGTAGGGAGTTTGCAACGGAACCTTAAGCTTCACGCGTAGGCTTCCCTTCTGCAAGCCGCCGAGCTTTTTTAGGGCAGCTTCTCCCATTTTTACCCCTAACACTAAGAAAGGACCCAAATGTCCATGAATCTTAGCAGCTGCCTCTATAATGGTCTTCAACGGCTCAACCTGTTTTTGCAATGGTTTTCACACCCGCCTTTTCCAGCGTTCCAATTATCGGCAACGTTATCACCAATGTTAGGATTCCCCCAACCACGTGCCATCCTCCCCAGAAAGTCAAAGCCCACTCAACCGTCTGGTTAGCTGTGAAGACTACGCCTATTATAACGCCGGCGACGTAAGCCGCAGCTAGGGTTGCCGCCGTTAAACAAACCGTGGAACCGGCATCCATTTTGATTCTATGCTTTACTGCGAGGAGTATCACGTCGAAGATTACGGCTGAAGCAGCGAAACCCCATATGTGCGGTGACCCCCTCAAAAGAAACACTGCCAACGAGCCTATAATGCCCGTTAGAGTAGCTGTTCCAAACTTGTTTGTTAGCCAAGCCACGAGTA
>QMXC01000045.1 GCA_003661945.1 Candidatus Bathyarchaeota archaeon
GTATGGAATCAAGCTGAGAAGGCTGAACAGGGTTTTAGCCCGCATCTTCCTCCCCTTTTCACGCATGGAAACCCGAAAAATGAGGGAAGAGAGGCGTCTATTCTGTTTCTTCCTCTCTTCCATGTTTCTCGGCGAGCTTCTCTTTTATCCGCCTTTCAATTTCTTTTTCCACTTCGCTTTCTTTTCCCATGAAACCTTTCCCTTTCCCCATTCCCTTGAGCAGTTCACTTAGGTTGGTGAACACACTCATGTATTTTTCAGTCATTTTTACCGCAACGTCTTGGGGAATTCCGCTGTCAACGAGCTCTTTATAGAAGGCTCCAGCCGCTTTACCCATGTTTCTTCCCGCTTCTTCGGAGAAAACACTTCCGATGACACTTTTTACCAGCGTTGGGATTTCTGTTGAAACCGCTTTGAGAAGCTCCTTTATTTCCTCCACAGGGATTTCTTCTTTTTCTTCGTTCATAATTTCACCTCCTTTCTGTTAACGTGAAAGCCTATTATAACCTTTCCAAGCCCTTTTTCGAAGAACGTTTCCTGTAAAGCCTATAAGCTTTAGTTCCGCTGTCGACGTTAGCCGCACCTTTTTCGGTAATTCAACCGAGTTTTCCATCCTTATTTTTCACCTCATGACAATACTATGCGCTGGGACATAGCCTTAATAATTCTGAGAAAAAGTGGTCAGCCGTCTGGTCAGTCACAGTCAACTTTATTCTACAAGTTCGTAAACGTTCCCGTAGCCTCCGGCTTTTCTGACGACGCCTAGCTTTTCAAGTTTCTGAACTCTCTGCCTTATGATTCGCCGCGAGGCTTTTCCCCGCATTCTCCTCACCTGCCGAGTTATGGCGGATATGTTCAGTTTTCCCTTTAGGGCTAGGGCTTGAATTATGCATCGCGAAATCTCGTCCTTAGAGACAGCTAGCCTTTTGAGGTGGCGTTCAGCGGTTTTCAGCCTTCGCAAGACTTTAAGAGGCTCGTCGTAGATCCCTAAACCCAGCCGAGTCATTTTTAGGTAAGCCGATAAATCCGCGTATTCCGGCTTGTCCACGATGTACATTTCAATCAGTTCGAGCCGTTTTATTATCGAGTCAAGTTTCGCGCTGAGCTCCTCAATCTTTTCATAGAGTTTTTCGCGGGAACTGCTCATTTAAAACACGTTCAGCTTATATTTAGACTGGGGAAACTGATAAAAGCTTTCTACCCTTACATTAAGGCTTGTAGCTAAGGGTTGTGAAACCTTGGAGTTCAAGCTTTCTGAAGAAGAAAAGGAACGGTACGACCGTCAGATGATGATTCCCAACTTCGGCGAGGAAGGGCAACTGAAACTTAAAAAGTCGAAAGTAACGGTTGTAGGCGCCGGTGGACTTGGCTGTTCCGTGACGCTATACTTAGCTGCGGCAGGAGTAGGCACGCTGACGATAATTGACCCCGAACGTGTGGAGCTGAGCAATCTAAATCGCCAAGTATTGCACTGGACCGAAGACATAGGTGAATTAAAAGCTGTCTCTGTCGCTCGGAAGCTTGAAAAACTTAATCCTGCGGTGGAGGTTAAGGCGGTGCCTGAAAGACTCACGATGGAAAACGTGCGTGGCTTAATAGGCGGCTCGGACGTGGTTGTTGACTGCTTGGACAACTGGCATACTCGCTTTCTGCTAAACGAAGCTTGTGTAGCTGAGCGGATTCCAATGGTTCACGCTGGAATCCGCGGATTATACGGACAGATGACCACAATTATCCCCTACCAAACGCCTTGTCTACGTTGCATACTGCCGGAAACTCCGCCAGAGGAGGAACGTTTCCCGGTTTTGGGTACCACTCCAGGCGTGTTAGGTGTGCTGGAGGCTTTTGAAGCCTTGAAGCTAATCGTTGGGATAGGGGTTTCGCTTGCTGGGAAGCTTCTTGTCTTCGACGGTGAAGCTATGAGTTTTCAAGAAATAAGGGTTGAGAGAAACGAAAGCTGCTCTGTTTGCGGTGAAAAGCGGTTTTAGGGCGCTTTAGGTTTTAGTGCCTTAGCTGGGCATGCGTCAACGCATTTTAGGCAGTAGATGCATTCTGGGTCTACAATTTTTTCCCACGGCATGTCTAGAATGCGAACGTTCATTGGGCAAGCTTCAACGCATATTCGGCAGTCAGCTTTGGTGCATTTAACCGGGTCACGTTTCAGCCCTAGAAAGCTGAATCTGTTCATGAAAGCCAAGGCGGCGCCAACTGGGCAGAGGTACTTGCACCATCCCCGTGGAACATATATGACCAGAGCTAGAACCGCAACCAAAACTACGAGACGTATCCACATAATAACGGATAATGTTTGAACGCCTCCGATGATTTCCCAGAAACTTTTGGTTGCGGATTCGTATATGATGTTAGAAAACGCTTTTGGCAGAACCGCAAACAGCGTGTCCGCTGGGCTTAACACATTAAAAGGCGCTGGAGCAAACACTCCTAAGGCGTTTCTGTATCCTCCGCCGATGCCTAAAGCCAAGGAAGCTGAAAGGGTGCCGCTGACGAAGACGATTACGCCTAGAACGAAATATTTTAGGAGCAGCATGCTTTCATGGGTTCGAAGGGAAACCTCGGCGTGTTTACGTTTTACGAGTGTAAGTATGTCCTGTACGAAGCCGAAGGGGCATATCCATCCGCATGTGGCTCTGCCGAAAAGAATTGGGATTATGATGAAAGCGGCTAACGGCAGCCATGGAAAAGTCACTTGGTAGAGCATTTGCTGCATCGCCGTAAGGGCATCGCCCACGGTTTTCTGCGAAGTTCCCATAGTCCACATAACCGGGAGTAGAATGGGCACGGCGGTTAAGCCGTAAACGGTTCCACAGAAGAGTAAGAAAGATAGGAATTGAACGATTCTCCTCGCAGTGTTTATTTTCAAGAGCTTGTCCTTGAGTCTAGGCAAGTTTTCAACGGCTCCTCGTTCTTGTTGAAGTTGTATTCGTATTTTATCGTCCAATAACTTTAACGTTTTCCACTCTTATCCAAGGCGCAACCAAAGCGCCGACTTGTCTCTCGTTGTTGGCTAAGGCTGACACGTTTTTCAACACATCGAACACTGTTCCGCTGAGCATAGCACCTTTAACAGCGTTTTTTATCTCTCCTTTCTCAATTCTCCATGAGGGAACGGCTACAACCGAGAATTCTCCGCTTACAGGGTTGCTGCTGTGAGCTCCTTGGAGGAAATACACGAGTATGCCCGAGTCAATTTCGCTTACAAGCTCGTCAGCTGACTTGTTTCCCGGAGCAAATCTAAAGTTTGTTGCCTCGATTGCTGGAACCTCCATGTAAGGCGCTGCTCCACCCCGGTAGGCGTTTCCGGTGCTTTCCACTCCTTCTTTTTTGGCTCTATAGTTGTCGTATAGAAAGCTTTTCAGAACTCCCTTTTCCATGACCGCTGTTCTTCTACGCTCCATTCCTTCATCGTCGAAACGCCAAGTTCTTAAGCCGCCTTTTAAAATACCGTCGTCGAACACCGTTACGTTTTCCGAAGCTATTCTTTCACCTATTTTTCCCTTCAAGGCGGACTGTTCTCTCTGAACATAGTCCGCTTTAACCGCGTTTATCAGAGTGTAAGAAAGCAGAAGCTGCATCGCTACTTGGGCGAATACAACGGTGTAAGGCTTTGTTGGAACGGTCTCCGCCTTCAGAGCTGACACGGCTAGCCTCGCCGCCTCTCTCCCCACGTGTTCCGGGTTTATTTCAAAAGTTCTCTTTGCGTCCCATTCGAAGCACACGGGCGTAACGTAGTTTACGTCTCTTGCAAGCGTAGCTAAACCGCAGCTTGCGAAGGTGCCTTGGTCAAAGTTTGAAACGTCGTAGGAGTTGACCAGCGCTTTGGCTGCGTAAACGGATTCAACCTCACCGTCTGTGACGAAAACTCTCTTATCCATTTCCAGTGCTGTGTCAAGCATCCGCGTGGCGAGGTTCACGAGTTCTTCGGACGACAGTTCGAGGATTTTCCCGTCGAAGGTTTCTTCAACGTTTATCAAGCATCTCTTGTCCGGAAATCCTTTCCAGTCTTTGTCAGGCTGGCTTGCCTTAGCTGAGTTTACGGCTTTCCCAGCTGTTTCCTCAACGGCTTTCTCTGCGACTATGTTGGTGTAGGCGAATCCTACGGCTTTGTTGTATACCGCTCTTATGCCGAGCCCTTGGTCAATATGCGAAACGCTTTTTGCTAGTTGTCCACGTTCGATGCCTACCGCCGTTCTAGACGTCTGGCAAAAGTAAGCCTCAGCTTCATCTGCTCCGTGCCGTTCCGCTACCTTAACTGCCTTTTCGCAGAGGCTCAGTATTTCTTCTCTATCGAGCGCCACCCATCAACACCTCCCTGACACGAATATGCGGGCCGCCGTCGCAGATAAAGGCGATTTGGCCTTTTCCGCACCTTCCGGGCCAAAGCTCGAAGTCTTTTCCAACGGCGTCGACTTTTTTGAGCGTTTCCAGCGTGTTTCCGCTTATCGACGCGTTTCTCACGGGAGCGCCTATTTCGCCGTTTACGATTTCATACGCCTCCTGTATTCCCACTTGGAAGGTTCCGTCGAGGTTTGCTTGTCCCCCTCGGAAGCTTTTGAGGTAGTATCCGAATCTTATGTCTTCAAGGAGTTCCTCGAAACTGTGGTCTCTGGGCGCCATGTACGTGTTCCGCATGCGTATGATAGGCTCGTATCTGAAGTCTTCTGCTCGGACGTTGCCCGTTGGCGCAGCTTCGAACTTGTGGGCGGTTTCACGGCTGTGCATAAGCCCTACGACCCGGCCGTTTTCTATAAGCAACGTTTTCTGCGCTGGGACTCCCTCGTCATCATATTTGAAAGAGCCAAAAGCGCCGTCGATTGTTCCATCATCGTAAACTGTAACGACGTCTGAAGCAACCTTCTTTCCAATCTTGTCCATAAGCACAGAGCCGGACAGGGTTAAATCCGCCTCGGCTAGATGTCCGAAAGCTTCATGGACAAAGACGCCCACAACGTTTGGTCCGATGACGACCGGGAATATTCCCCCCTTAGGCGTTTTAGCTTTTAACTGTTCCACGGCGCGTTTGGCTATCCTTTCACTGACTATTTGTGGAGTTTCGGTTTCAAAAACTTCGAATCCCGCCGTTGAGCCGATTTCTTCTCGGGCGAAGGCGTATATTTCTCCCTCTTTCGCCGTGGCGAGTATTCTCGACCAAACGTAGAGCTTGTCTTGCTCTATGTATGTTCCCTCGTTGTTTATGAAATAGTTGGTTCCCATGATGTCCAAATAGTCCACAGTGCAGCTTTTTATTCTCTGGTCATAGCTGAAAACCCTCTCGTTTATGGAAGAAGCAAGCTGAATTTTTTCAGCCAGCGGGGTTTCAGCGGGGTTTTTACGCGGTTTAGACGTCACTTTGTCTTCGAAAGTTTTTGTTTCCGCAAGCTTTATGGGAACTTTCACTTTTCGGCTTGTTGCCTTCGCCATTTTGCAGGCTTTTTCCACGGCTTCTGCAAGTTGGGTTTTATTGAAGCTTCCCACCGAGGCGAAGCCCCACGTTCCGTTGGCTAAAACCCTTATAGCAGCGCCGTTCTCCAACCCTTCTTTCGCTGCTTCGATGACGCCGTCTTTCATGGTTAGCATTGTTCTGAAAAGTTTTTGAGCCCTTATCTCCACATACTCCGCGCCGGCTTCTAATCCCAATTCAATAATCTTTGTTAAGTTTTCTTTCAACGGCTATTATGCTCCTTCTCGAAGAGGTAGAATAGTATCTCCGTCTGCTTATAAATGCTACTTTCCATTGGAGAAGGAGCTTGGAAAATGGAATGCGGAAAAGCGGAAAAGTTTGGAGCTACGTGGATGTTATGAGAAGTTTTACCTGGTTCACGAAGTCTTGTCGCTCTGCTTGTTTTTCATATTCGAGTCGGCGTAGTAGCCCGTAGTTCGAATATATATCTTCGAGAATTTTCTTCTCTATGGGGTAGGCGCCTGTGCTCAGGAATTCTTCGAGTCCCTTTGTGAATTTTTCCAGCTTGTCAACGATTTCGTCTTTTCGAACTTTGTGGTTTTCCTCTAGGTAGTGGTATATTATGTGGACGGCTTCTTTTCCGAATACTTGGGTTAACGCCTTGTCTATGGCTTTTAGTATCTGTTCTTGCACGTGTTCTCTACGGTTTTCTTTGTATATTATGCTCTGCATAGTTTGTCCCTCATTGTTATCGTGAGTATTGCGACTTAATAAGTATTTCCGTCGAACTACACAACACAAATACATATCTACATGAAATCAGAAAGGCGTCTCTGCCTTCGCCTAATCGTAGGCTTAGCAGCTTCACCTTCTTCCTCAAAAATCACCAGCTTACCGTAAACTCCGTCAAAACCCGGCGTAACCTTCACTTGCTCCTCTCGAACACGG
Source organism: Candidatus Bathyarchaeota archaeon (assembly GCA_003661945.1). Classification (GTDB taxonomy): domain Archaea; phylum Thermoproteota; class Bathyarchaeia; order Bathyarchaeales; family UBA233; genus UBA233. The sequence continues at coordinate 6,368 of QMXC01000045.1, forward strand.
ACTATGGCTTCAGCTATACGTTCATCAACAACCTTGCACATCTCGGTTTTAGACGCGTCGATAAGCACGTGGTACTCGTTTCCGAAACGTTTGATTAAGCGGTTATAGTTTTCCCAAACCTTCCCCGTCGACGGACTGGACGCCTTGAAAACCGTGGCGATTATCTCCGAAAGGGGCAACAAGCGCATGTAACCAACAGCGTTTTTAGGAGTGAACCCTTCAGGGCGGTCAGCGAGTTCCTCGACGCGTTGTTCCACGCCTTTGGTTAGTTTTCTCCCACAGACGGGGCAGCGGTTGCCTAATTTGATGGCTTCCCGTGGCGGAAGCGAAACGCCGCAGTTTCGATGTCCCGTCCAATGATATTTTCCATAGGCTGGGTTCGTCTCGATGGTGAACTTGAACCGTGACCTATCTTTTTTTCTAATAGCCTCTACCACCTCGGAATAGGAAGGCTTTTTCAGTTCGAAAACGTTTGCTTCTCTTCCGATGCGCCAAGGCCAGAAACTGTGGCTGTCGCTGTTCGAAACCAAGGTGAATCTGTCCAGTGCGCTTAGACGCCAGTTCATAGGCGGGTCTGACGAAAGACCCGTTTCTATGGCTGAAATGTGCTTCGTCATGTCTTGGTAGCAGTCTTCTATTCGGTCGAACCCGCTAAAGGCTCCGAAAACACTGAACCAAGGCGTCCAAGCGTGGGCTGGAATCACCATGTTAGAACGTGACACTTCAACGATTTCTTCCACGAGTTGAGGCGCACTCATATCCAGCGTCGGACGTCCATCCGCGGATAAATCGCCGTAACGCTTCAACCGCTCGTTTATCTGAACAGCTGTTTCCAAGTCTGGCGTTAGAATAAGATGATGCACTTTTTTGATGGCTCCGCCGAAATTGAAAATTGTGCTGACTTCCGTTGTTGTCATAAAATAGACTGGTGACTCAGACGTTTTCGCTGGCTTGTATAAGCCCGTGTCTGGGTCAAAGCAGAGTTCTTCGCGAAGTTCTTCAAGCCATTTAGGATGAGTAAAATCTCCTGTGCCAACTATGGTTAAGCCCTTTATTCTCGCGAAGCGAGAAATTTCCGTTATGCACATTTTCTGGCTTGTAGCACGGCTGTAACGGCTGTGAATGTGCAAGTCCGCTATGACTCTCAGCCTTGTTCCCTTCTCCGCTTTTCCTTTTGAAGACGTTTCTTTTCATATTTTTCGAAGAGTTTCTCCCAATCCACCTTAAACATAATAAACATCACAATTATAAACAAGACTATTCCAAGCAAAGTTCCGAACAACGCGGCAATCCAGTCGCTTCCTTCACCGAAAATGTCCCGGATAATCCCAATAGCGTAGCGTCCACTGTAGGCGACTATAAAATTCATGCACGTTTTACCAATCAAAGCTGGGATGAAAGCTCTAATCAAGCTGTAACGCATCATCCCCAAAGGAATAAAAAGTAAGTCGTCCGGCAAGGGAGTCAAAGCGAAAACAAAAATGGCAACGGGTCCAAACCGGTCGAAAACTTTCAGCATAAACTCCATCTTTCTCCGACGGTTTGGACTTATGA
>QMXC01000046.1 GCA_003661945.1 Candidatus Bathyarchaeota archaeon
AGGTTTAGAAAGGTTTGTGAAAGACGCTGAAATTGTCCGTTTAGGGACACCCTACGGTATCTCTTCACCCGTCTTTCTAACGGAGATTCACGGGAGAAACGTGGCTTTCCTTCCACGTCACGGAATTCATCATTCTGTTCCGCCGCATATGATAAATTTTAGGGCGAACCTCTATGCGCTCTACACGTTAGGCGTGGAAAGAATATTGTCCACAAATGCTGTAGGCGCCATAAACTTGGAGTTCAAGCCCGGCGACTTGGTGGTTCCTCACGATTTAATCGATTTTACGAAGTCTAGAGTAAGCACTTTCTATGATGACGCTCCGGTTACGCATATCGATTTTTCTCAGCCCTACTGCCCCCAGCTCCGCCGCTTCTTGATAGAAAACGCAAAGAAACTTTATCCGCATGTTCGGGAAAACGCGGTTCTCGTCTGCACCGAAGGACCTCGTTTTGAGACTCCGGCGGAAATTGAGATGTTTCGCCGGTTAGGCGGCGACGTTGTAGGGATGACCGGTTGTCCGGAGGCAGCTTTAGCTAGGGAGCTGGAAATGTGCTATGCCACTGTATGTTATGTTTCGAACATGGCGGCTGGAGTTCAAGAAAGGTTAAGCGCTGCCGAAGTAAGCGCAACGGCGAAGAAGGTTATGCCCTTTATTCAGAAACTCTTAATTGAAACGGTTCGAGTATTACCTCATGATCATGAGTGCTCGTGTGCTGAAGCGCTCAGGTCGGCGAGGTTCGGGAACGGATAATGCTTAAGGGTTTCCTCTCGGTTATTGGCGCGTATAAGCTTTATGAGAAATGGCTCTGGCACCAGATAAAAAACGGTAGGAAGCCGGAGCACATAGCCGTGATTTTGGACGGAAACCGAAGGTGGGCGATGAAAAAGGCGCTTAACCCGTGGATTGGACATAGGCAAGGCGCTGAAAAAGTGGAGAAATTCCTCGACTGGTGCTTCGACCTCAAAGTGAAATCCATAACGCTTTACGCTTTTTCCACGGAAAACTTTCGCAGACCTAAACGGGAAGTTGACGAGATAATGCGCATACTTGAAGAGAAGCTTCGAAAGCTTTTCTCAGACGAGCGCATCTACAAGAACAAGGTTCGAGTGCGGGTCATAGGGCGCAGGGTGCTTCTACCCGATTCTCTTCAAAAACTCATAGCCGAAGTAGAAGAGAAAACGAAGAACTTTGACCAGCACTTTCTTAACATAGCAATTGCCTATGGTGGAAGAGCCGAAATAGTTGACGCAGCTAAGAAAATAGCTGAAAAAGTTAGCAGCGGCGAAATAACGCCCGACGCTATAGATGAAGAGGTTTTCGAGAAACACTTGTATACGGCTTATTTGCCTAAGCAAGACCCCGACCTCATCATTCGAACTTCGGGTGAAGAACGGTTAAGCGGTTTCTTGTTGTGGCAGTCAGCCTACAGCGAACTGTGCTTTTTAGACGTTTATTGGCCTGAATTTCGCCGTATAGACCTTTTGAGGGCTGTTAGGATTTATCAGAAACGTCAAAGGCGTTTCGGCAGATAGCCTTTTATGCTCTTTTCTTGGCGCTGACTATGGAGATTACGTCTCTATCCTTCAACACGTGGTTTTCGCCTATGCGTTTTTTCTCCCTTGCCTCCACGGCGTATATGAAGGTGTCGCCCAGTTCTGTGTGTATCATGTATGCGAATTCTCGAGCTGTGGTTCCGTAGGGAACCAGATACGCGTCGGGTAGAACCCTTCCCTGATGGTCTGTCAGATGCTCTATATCTTCAACCGGGTAGACAACTATCATGTTTAGCAGCTTAAAGAAAGCCGTGTTTATGGCTTCCTGCACCCCGGTGGAACCATATTTCAACAGTATTTTTTCTCTGATGGTTTCAAGCGCTTTTATCTGCGCAGCCGTCAGTTTTTCCGGATTGTTTATCTTGAAGTTACAGTCTCCGGGCGTGTAGCTGATGAGTTCTTTTTCTGCGGCGCGTCTTAATGCAAGTTCTGCTTCGGCGCAGCACGGCACAACCATGTAGTTGAGGTTCTTTAAGCGTTCGAGGTTTTCTTCGGCGTGGGGAAGATCTATCTTGTTTGCGACTATAAGCATGGGTTTTGCTATCTGTCTCAAATTGTCAACGAAGGCTACGAATTCTTCTTCGCTCCAGCTTGCTGGCTTTTCCGGGTTCAGCCCGGTAGCCCTCACAGCTTCGAATATGTGGCTCCGCTTTATCGTTAACCCGCTGAGCCTTTCCTCAAGCGAGGAAAGAAGGTCTTTTCCGCCGGATTCAACGGTTCTAGCCAGCTTCGCCCAGTCGCGTTTAAGAATGTTGACGAGCCACATGGTTATTTCCACTTCGAGAAACTTCACGTCCTCCAACGGGTCGTGGGCTCCGGGCTTGAGCACTCTGCCTTCTAAGTCCGTAGCTCCCGAAGCGTCTATTATGTGAATCAACGCGTCTGCCTTCCGTATCTCGTCTAAGAACTGGTTTCCAAGCCCTCTTCCCTGCCATGCTCCGGGAACGAGCCCAGCGCAGTCTATGAGCTCAACGGGGATTAGCCGCATACCGTTTATGCAGAGCGAGTTAACCGGGTTGTCTTTCACGTTGAACTCCCGGCAAACGCATGGCGAGCGGACATAGCCTACTCCACGGTTCGGCTTAATCGTGGTGAAGGGATAATTAGCTATTTCAGCTGGAGCCAAAGTAGCCGCGCTGAAAAAAGTGGATTTACCGACGTTCGGCTTCCCAACTATGCCAACCATCAAACCAGTGAAACACTCCGACCAAAATACAATATGGAACTCCACATATTTGGATTTTCTACCGAAAAGAAAGCGTGCAAATTTAATTAGGAAATTTATACGGAGTAATCATAGAGGCGCGTACTAATTGAAATGGAGAATTGCCAAAAGAATAGTTGTGATAACCCTTGCATGCATTTTTGCGTTTACTTTAATTGTGAATCGTGCCGGTTGCGTGTCCAGCGGAAACGGGGAAATCCAAGTAGGCGTATACTACTATATCTGGTGGGGATTACCTCCACCATACATTAATCATTGGAAAGAAGGAGTGAAATACACGCCTTTTTTAGGTGAATATAACTCAAGCGACCCTTCGGTTGCAGATAAACACATCGTATGGGCAAAACAGCACGGAGTTGACTTCTTTGCCGTTTCATGGTTAGGGAGATGGAGCTGGTGGGACCACCGTTGCATCGATAACAACCTTAAACAAGGACTCCTAAAAGCTGAACATCTCGACAACTTCAAGTTCTGCCTTTTCTACGAGTCCGTAATTGTCTTAAATGCCACCTTATATGCAAAAGAAAATTTCACAAAGATTTTCATAGAAGACATCGAATATGCTGCGGAAAACTATTTCAGCCATCCAAGCTATTTGAAAATCAACGGGAAACCAGCCTTATTCATCTACAACATTCCATACATTTATGGAAAGCTGGGAACCGCGAAGGCGCAAAAACTTTTTGACGCTTTGAGAAAACGAATAGACCCTTATCTCGTCGGAGACTTGTGCGGCGGTCCTTCCCCGCCTAGCGGGGACTCGCCGTGGCTGTATTCCATGAACGCTGTGACGAGCTATTTCTTCCTAAGCCCCTCTAACAACTGGGGCACCATACTAAACGAGGCTAGAAGCCGTTATCCAGAATGGAAATCCTCCATGAACAGCATAGGAATAGGCTTCATTCCTAACGCTTACCCGGGGTTTGATAATACAGAGCACATGCAGCAAGGAGCGCTCTTGCCTCTTAGCCAATCAAATTTTGAGGAAATGATGCGGATAGCGCTCGAGAACGTGGATGACAACTTGAAAATGGTTATGGTTACTTCTTGGAATGAGTGGCTTGAATCCACTTCGATAGAGCCTTCTATGGAGCATGGAGAAGATTTTCTTCACACGGTTTTAGAAGTGAAACAAACGGTTGATATGGATACAATTGATGAAGAAAACGGTTCGGAAGTTTACGACTGCGCTGTTTACGTCGCGGCCGGCGTTGTTTTAGGCATCATTCTTGGCAGCCTCGTAACCTTTGCAGTTTCAAAGGAAAGACGCTGAAACATTTGATGCTCCGCCGAATTATGGCAACGTTTAAAAACGGAAAAGACAAGTAGGGATACTCTAACAGAAGAGGGTGAGAGTTAAAATGAGCGTTAAGCCGCGGGTTTTGATCTGCGACCCCATACATGAAGAGGGAATTGAAAAGCTCCGAGAAGCCGGTTTCCAAGTGGATGTGAAGCCGGAGATTTCGGCTGAAGAGCTTCGGGAAGCGGTTTCAAACTACGAGGTGCTGGTTGTCCGAAGCCGAACCAAGGTTAGGCGGGAAATAATTGAGAGGGGAGAAAAGCTGAAGGTTATTGGGAGAGCCGGTGTTGGGCTCGACAATATCGATTTGGAGGCTGCTGAAGAGAAGGGCGTGAAGGTTTTGAATACTCCGGAGGCTCCAGCCTACGCTGTGGCGGAACTAACCCTTGGACTTCTGCTCTGTTTGGCGAGACAGATTCCCCGAGCTGACCAGTCAATGAAGGAGGGGAAATGGGCGAAAAAGCTTTTTAAAGGGTGGCAGCTCCACGGGAAGACCCTTGGAGTTATAGGGTTAGGGCACATAGGCGAAAAGGTTGCCAGGTTGGCTAAGGCTTTTGGGATGAAAATTCTCATAACCAAGAGAACGCCGCCTCCACCCGAAGTTCTCGAAGAGCTGGAAGCAGAGTTCATCCCCCTCGAACAGCTTCTGCAAAGAAGCGACGTGGTGTCTATACATGTGCCCTTAACGCCTCAAACACGGCACATGATTGGCGAAAAGGAAATAGCACTCATGAAAAACGGCGCATTCATCATCAACACTTCCAGAGGACAAATCATCGATGAAAAAGCGCTGTACAAGGCGCTTGAGTCCGGAAAGCTTGGAGGCGCAGCTTTAGACGTTTTCGAAACCGAGCCGCCAACCGACTATGCTTTGATGAGACTACCAAACGTCGTGTGCACGCCACATATAGGCGCCCAAACCGTTGAAGCCCAAAAAGCAGCGGCAACGCTCCTAGCGGAAAAGATAATTAAAGCTTTAGCTTGAAAACGTCTATGGAGAAACAGCTTCCCGTCTCATGACTTTGCTTTTTAGAATCAAAACCACAATGATTATAATTAGGACGAGAAAAGCCGCGGAATAGACGGCGAATGCGCCTAAAGCGATTCTACCAGCGTTTTCTTCGCATTCGTTTGCCTTTTGATAAGCGTTTTCCGCCAGCTGCTCACTCCAAGAATCTATAGCGTTTTGCAGCAGAATCTGACTTTCTAGAAAAGCGTTTTCAACTTTCCGGTAGTCGCTGGGAAACAAGAGCCATGTGCCCATAATTTTAGCTACGAACAAGGCTGCTTCTGCCTCTTCAACCTTCGAAGCAGCGCGGAACAATTTTTCGGCGAGAGTAAAGTTTTCCATGGAAGAAATCGATGCTGTCCGCGTTTTCACTTTTTGGTTGTCTATCGGAGTGTTTCCGCCATATTTAAACTCGTAGTTTACGAATTCCGTGTATTCGGGTATGCTTTGAAGAGCAGCGAAATGCCGGTTATCCAGCTTGTCGAAGAGTTTCCAGCTTGCGTCTACGGGTATCCAGCCATATTCTTCTAGATAGTATTCTGCCCACATGTGCCCGTTTTCGGTCTCCTCAGTATAACCGGAAAAGGCGAAGCCAGCTTGAACCCTCGCTGGGATTCCAACGGCTCTACAAAGCGCGACGAAAAGGTAGGAGTATTCTGAACAGTCGCCTTCCTTGTTTTCAAGCGCCCACAATGCTCCCCGCTCCTTCGGTTGAAGACGATACGTCAGATAGTTAACCACGAACTCGTATATCGCCTGAGCCCTAGCGTGGTAATCATCCTCGTCGATTTCGGCAACTATGTTTTTAGCCGTAGAAACGATTAACTCATCATCGCTTTCAATGAATTTTTCGGGCTGGGTATACTTCTCGTAAACGCTTGACTCAGTATTGTATGGTTTAGAAAGGCTGGAGTTGACTCTAAATTGAACAGCGAAGGATAACGCGTGATACCGAATTTCGGCGACAAAGGTTCGCCCGGAAGGAATGACTATCTGGCTCCAGTGGGCGTAAAGGTTTCCGGAAGAATCTTCCAGAAATTCCGGGGTTCCAGAAGAACTGGAAATATTCGCAACCACGAGATGGCGAGCCGTTACGTTTCGAATAAGCGGAACCCAGAGCTCCATCCGCGTTGTGCCAGCCTTACCCGGATTGCGAATACTTATGGTGTGGGTTATTTCCGCCACGTGAACGCGATAAGCTTCATACTTCAGAACTCCTTCGGCTTCGTTGATAAGCGGAAAAGCGTTTTCAACCACTGGAATGGCTGGAACCAGTAGTAAAACGCAGACAAGCAAGGCTGAAACTTTTCTCGCAGACAGCATCGGCTTTCCCTACGGAACTATCATGAGAAACCTCCTCATTCAATTTATGAATTTCTCATCAATAAACACGTGCAAGCATCAAAATCTTTAACAAATCATAGGACAACTTACTAAAGAAGCCTATGTGAAAACGGGGAGAAGTTAAGAACATGGAGGTTCCAAGAGAAAAGCTTGTTGAAATGTATCGGAAGATGCTTCAGATACGCTTGTTTGAGGAGAAGGTTTTCGAGCTTTACGGGCAGAACATGGTTCCCGGAACCATTCACCTTTACGCTGGTCAAGAAGCTGTGGCTGTCGGCGTGTGTTCAACGCTGAGAAAAGACGATTACATAACGAGCACACATAGAGGACATGGACATTGCATAGCGAAGGGAGCAGACCTTAAACGCGTGATGGCTGAAATCTTGGGAAAACGAACCGGATACTGCAAGGGCAAAGGAGGCTCCATGCACATAGCCGATTTCAGCGTCGGCGTTTTAGGCGCCACGGCTGTGGTAGGCGCCGGGCTTCCCATAGCCACGGGAGCAGCGCTGTCTATAAAGCTTAGAAAAACCGACCAAGTGTCGGTCTGCTTCTTCGGCGACGGAGCTTCAAACCAAGGCACGTTTCACGAGTCGCTAAACATGGCAGCCATTTGGCAGCTCCCAGTCGTATTTGTCTGCGAAAACAACCTCTACGCCATGGGAACCCGTCAAACACGAGTCATGCGCATCGAGAACATAGCGGACCGCGCTGCAGCCTACGGAATGCCCGGCGTAACCGTAGACGGAAACGACGTTCTAGCAGTTTACAAAGCAGCCGAAACAGCCGTAGAACGAGCAAGAAAAGGCGGAGGACCAACGCTTCTAGAATGCAAAACATACAGGCATAAGGGACACTCGCGAATGGACCCCGCCAAGTATCGACCTAAAGAAGAGGTTGAAGAATGGCTTGCAAAAGACCCGATAAAACGTTTGAGGAGTAAGCTTTTAGAAGCGAACATTATGAGCGAGGCGGAGATGGAAGAAGTTGAACGAGAAGTCACAGCTGAAATCGAAGAAGCTGTTAAGTTCGCGTTGGAAAGCCCCTACCCGGAGCCTGAGGAAGCCTTGGAGGACGTTTACGCCTAGAACGGAGGATCGGAAGCCTTGAGGAAAATAGCCTATAGGGAAGCCTTACGCGAAGCCTTACGCGAGGAAATGCTTCGAGACAAACGCGTTTTTCTACTAGGTGAGGATATAGGGAGATACTGGGGCGGAGCTTTCAAGGTTACGAAGGGACTTGCCGAAGAGTTCGGCGATGAACGAGTTCGAGACACACCTATTTCAGAATCCGCCATCATAGGCGTAGCCATAGGCGCCGCGATAACCGGAATGCGTCCCGTAGCTGAAATCATGTTCGGCGACCTAACTACCCTAGCTATGGACCAAATCGCAAATCAAGCTGCAAAACTGCGCTACATGTTCGGCGGACAGACAAGCG
>QMXC01000047.1 GCA_003661945.1 Candidatus Bathyarchaeota archaeon
GTTACCTGCATTTTCTCGATTATTGGCAACTCGCTTTTGAACAGCCGGATTAGAACTTTTCCGATATACTTGAACGTGTTCAGTCCTTTTTCAAACGATTTTTTGCTCAGCCTTAGCCATATGTCGTAGCGCTGGTTTAGATGCATGAAGCCTTCAATGTAGTTGCAGTATTCGTGGATGCGTCTTTCGATTACGGCTTCTAGGTCTTTTTCAAGCTGGGGACCCGATACTTCGACGAGGATGCCGAAAGGATAGCTTTTGCCTTCCTCTAGGTCTTTCAGGTCAGGTCCAATTATCACTATTTTTTCGTCTTCGACTTCTTCGGGTTTTCTGACCCTTGTTAACTCGAATTTTTCTTTGATGTGCGGTCCGCCTAGCTCTACGTACATCTGTTTCCTTCGTATTCTTTCACCTTCGTAGATTACGCCTACATCAACAGGTATGTCTTCAAACATCGACATTTTCTACGTTCCTCCTTCCAACTTCTGCATCACCACGTTTAGAGCTTCCTTCCATTTTCCCATTGAAAGGTTTGGAAATGACCAGCTTGCGTGAGGCTGATAAACGTTATCCAAACTTATGGTTTTTAGGTACGGAGCATAATGTTTTAGGCTTGAAAGTATAAGCCACTCGAAGTAGTACTGCATCCCTACGAGCAGCACTAGGTCATACTGTCCTTTTCCGTCAAGCCCTTGCCATTCTGGGTCTGCAAGTCTGCTTCCAATGTTGACAGCGGGCATATGAGCTGGCTTGAAGCCTCGTTTAAGAAATTCTCCAAGAATATGGGCGGTCGCAACGACGGGTATGCCTGTTTTTTTAGCAAAGCGAATTAGATAGTCGATGAGCAGTTCCTCCCCGAGGTCTATTTCAGCTGCTCTGTGGCCGACGATAAGTATAGGCCTCTTCGCTCTTTTAATCATCGCGGTGACTATTTCCGGTTTGGTCATTACGAGGGCTTTCTTAGGTCCGGGGATTTCAGCTGTTTGCCAAGGGTCACCCATGCTCAAGGTTGTTCCTCCTTTCTTTTACGTATCAGCCGAGGAAGCAACGTCGGGTCGGGGATAGGTCTTTCTTTCCACCCTTTTTCCTCGAGGATTTTAACTATTTCATCTTTCATCGTTATTGGAACATCCGCTAGTGTGCGAACGAACAGATGGATATCTTCAGGCATTGTTCCGTAAAGCCGCTTATGCAAATCTATATAGTGGGTGAGCTTGATGGCTCGTCCCTTCGTAGTGTCGTTAGGCCTCATGCAGAGCTTTGCTATCATTACCATGGCCTCTTCCTTCGTTTCGGCTGCATAGAACAGATGCTCCGGGGCTGGGCCTACGTATACTTTTTCGCCTGTTCTAGCGTCATACACGTACCAGTCTTCTTCTTTGTCAGCCCTTCCTAAGAGCATACGCCGGTACTTGATGCCGTGTGGACCGACAACCACGGGGACTCCTAGACGCCAGAACCCGCTTGCGATGGACGCTGCCTTCTGCGACATGGCTCCCCAAGCCACACCAACAGCGCCTACACGGTTGAGCACGTAGTCAGCTATCTCCTCATAGTTCCCCATAAGCTTACGTTTAGCAAATATACTCGCGATTTTGATAGCTGCGCCCGCGATGTGCGGATTCGAGACGCATGAGCCTACGTTTAGCAGTCCTCCAGCGTCGAAGTATCCGGGGAATATTTCGTACGGGGTTTTTCCATCCTCGTCCTTGTAGGTGCCTGCAGACATAGCGGCGCATCCAGAAGTAACCACGATGTACCGTCTTTTGGCGAATTCCATGGCCATTTCAGCTATTTCTCTTCCGCCTTTCGGGTAGTTTGCGCAGCCCACAAAAGCGATTACTCCGGGGATTTCGCCTAGAACTATGGGACCTCCGACTTCGCGGATTTCTATGTCTTGAATAGCGCCCCTTCCAGCTCTTACCTTGAACGTTTCGTTTTTCATTTTCTTTTCAGCTGCTTTTACTATAAAACTGTGAATCGGAAGGTCTTCTGGACATGCGTGTTCACATCTTATGCATCCAATACATTCGTCGTATATCTCGTTGAGCTTGTCCAGGTTTCCTTCAGCCGCCATTTTCATCGCTTCTGGAATGGGCAGATTATTCGGACATGCTCTAGTACACCGGTAGCACTGCCTGCAACGTTTCGCTCCTTCGATGACGTCTTTTACTTCCGGTATGACCTTGAACTTCTTTCTCTTCGGAGCAAGCTTTAAGGCAACTTTAACAGCTACTTCTCCAACCTTCTCCGGGTCAAGGATAAGCACGCCGGGAACCCTTTCGTTCACCAAGTCCTCAACTATCTTGTCCGGGTCGTCATTTGTTCTGTCTTCCAAGCCTTGACAGTTTTTCTCGCTGGCCGCTATTAAGGGAGCCTTAACCTTCTGAGCTTCTAGCAGAATATCCGTTCGGATGCACTGCTCGTCGACGACCACAACGTCTGGAACTCCGCTTCTAACGAAACGAAGCTGCCAAGAGATAGGGCCAACAATCTTAGCTTTCGGGTTATACCTAGTGACGTCATGCGCCGTGCAGCATAAACCGCAGACTTCAACCTCGCCTTGCAGACCGTTTTCGGTTAGATAGTCCACTATGCCTATTGCGGGTGGAACGTTGTGACCTATGCATAGAATAACGGGTTTATTTATGTCTACAACACCGAAGCCTAGGTCTATGAGCGGAGCTTCCGGGTCGGCTTTAGGAAAACCGTAGGCAGATATCTGCGCTAAGTCGGCAACCTCCATTCCAACCTGGTCTATCATGCCCGCGTGGAAAACTTTTGATTCGAAATCTAGGTTGTTTCCTTCTTGTCCGGTATGAGTTATCGAGAGTAGATGCGTGAGCTGATTTTCGAGATAGTCGAGAACTACTTCTAGGTCTCCAAGTGTTTTAGGTTTAACGCCGCAGACAAGACGGGTTACCGGAGCTTCAACCTCTACGTTTACCCCTCCGACGTCCACCGGGTGCATACGCCCGAACTTTTCGATTAGATGCTCAACGAGGTGCCTTGCATGGCCGATGTGGGTTGCAGCGCCTATACAGCAGGCGAGAAGAACCATTCTCGACTGCTGAGCCGACATGTTGAGCCCGCAGGCGCCACGTTTGTTCCCGGTTAAATCGCATTTTCCAAAGGTGCAGAGGCAACAGACGTCGCAGAAAGGCAGGTAGTAGGGCTTGTAGCGTTTTAGAAGCTTCATATCCCATTCGCGGAGAGTTGTTAAGGACGGGAAAGGTGTCGGTCCTAATGGTTCTTCCGGCGTTTCCTCCGTGACTCTTCCAATTGAAAGCTGAAGATTTTTTATAAGGGCCATACGGGTTTTCAGTTCATCGATTTTTAAACGTACGTTTTTGATGGACAAATCCTAAACCTTCCATTAGCTTGGGTTTATACAGTTTAAATGAAGAAACCTATTTAATCTTTCTGAATACATGTTCTACACGGAAAGGATTATCTCTAACGGGTAGATAGTCTTTCAAGAAGCGGAGGAAAATGAATGACGGATACAGATAAGCTTGTTTTAGCTGTTTCCGGAAAAGGCGGGGTAGGTAAAACAACGGTAACCGCCTTGATTACTCGGCTTTTAAGCGAGTCTGGAAAATACGACGTTCTCGTAATTGATGCAAACCCGGATTCGAACCTTCCCGACGTTTTAGGCATACCGGTAGCCAAGACTGTTGGGGACATGGCTACAGCTCTCAGAAAATCAATAGAAAAAGGCGAAATTCCGCTTCAAGTAAGCAAGAGAGAACTGCTGGAAAGCCGCGTCTTCGAAGTATTGAAGGAAACTCCGGATTTTGACCTTCTGGTTATGGGGCGAACCGAGGGAGAAGGATGCTACTGCCTTGTGAACAGCTTGCTGACGCACATAATTGACACTTTGTCCAAGAATTATGACCTAACCATCATGGATATGGAAGCCGGGCTTGAGCATTTAAGCCGAAGAACCTCGCGTGACGTGGACATTATGCTCATAGTAACCGACTTAAGCTTCATGGGATTCCAAACAGCTAGACGCATCAAAGAACTAGCGAAAGAGGTGCACATCGAGTTCAAAAAGCTCTATCTCATAGGAAACCGCTACACGAAGGACAAGGAAGGAATCGTGATGAAAAAGGCTGAAGAAATAGGCATCGAATACGGCTGTATAGTTCCGCCGGATGAAAACGTGCTCCGCCACAATCTTGAGGGAATTCCCCTCACGAAGCTTCCACCGGATACCCCGGCAATCCAAGCCGTAAAGGCGTTTTTGACTAAAATCGGCTTGCTATAGCTCTTTGAATCGTTTCCTTATTTCTTCGATGTTGCATGTTTTAGGTTTCATTGCGCCTTCGGGGCAAAAGCCGAGTTCGACGCACGACGGCCCGGCGTTTTCGAAGAACACGGGGGCGATTTTTTTAACTTGCCGTAGCATTTCGATGGCTACTGCGCGTATTTCCCATTGAGACCGTTGGCAGCATCGAAGCCGGAAAAAGTGTTTTAGTTCGCGGGCGTTCATTGTCACCACGATGTTTGTTTTGGCAGCGTTAGGGAGAATGAACCTCGCGTCTTCTTTCGGGATTCCGTGTTCCATAAGCTTGCGGTAGGTTTCTGAAATCTGCGATAACGCGTGTTCGAAAAGTTTTCGAGCTTCCACGTTCTGAGCGATACTTGGGGGAACAACGTAATGCTCCAGCGTGTCATATGTGACGTAACGCTGGCTTTGCTGAGTATAAGACGCTATACGGTGCCTTACCAGCTGGTGCGTCATGGCTCGGGAAACTCCTTCGATGCTAAAAGTGAAGCATGCATGCTCAATCACGGATTCATGCCCATAGCCAGTGACCCGCCGAACCACACGTCGAGCCTTTTCTAGATCCAGTTTCTCGATGATTTGGGATGTGCCTTCGCTTCTAGAGGAGGTCAAAGCCGCGGCTCCGCATAAAAGTTCGGGGTCAGGCGTGTAACGGAGAAGCTTAACCTTCAACCTTTCTTCACCTCTGCGCTAACAAATGCGTTTTCAAGCTTAATAACCCTTAACCAGATAAGTAGCTATCATGGCACGGTTGAAAAAGCCCGTGGACTACATAGCCGAGTTGCAGTCGAGTTCGGACAGAAACAAAAGGCGGGTCGGCGAACAGCTGAAAATGGCTTACGCTACGTGGACGAAGACCTTGAAGACCGAGGACTTTCTCAAATTCTTGGAGCTTATCCAGCGAAACAAGGAAAAAATCGGCGCTGCGCAGTTTTTCGGGAAGTTTCGAGCCTTTTCCTTCGAGGAATACGTATACCACGTGTTAAAGACCAGAGTTAGGATTCCAAAGTCTCTCAACGTGTTTTGGGGAAGACGATGCAAGGTTTCAGCTGGAAAAAACGGAGTTTACGGAATAGAAGCCGACATAGCAATAGGAGTTGAAGACAACGCTTTCATCAAGCCGGAAATTGTGGTGGACGCCAAGGTCGAGCTGGACGCTTCACGGCTTAAAACAGCTTTAGCATCTTTCATGCTTGTTAAAGCTTACAACAGAAAAACGCGGTGCTTCTTGGTTTACATTAAACGCGAAGTTGACGCAGCTTTGCTGAAGCTCGCACGGAAGTGGATTGACGGAATCTTCGAGTTCAACGCGGAAGAAAAAGAAGTGAAAAAATTCATAGTCGCTGTCCAAGAAGCGCTACTGCAGAAGCTTTAGACATGAGCATAGATGCGTTTCGCAGTGTATCTTCCAGCAGCCATCTCCCTCTCGATTTCCCGTAAAAGCAGAATACGCCTAAACGTAGGCGGATGAGTTGAAAACCAGGTGTTTATGGTTGTCCACGTGGATTTAGCTTCTTTCTCCATCGCGAGTTCCAGTTCCCGTTCATCGAGAACCCCGTCTTTGTCCAAATCATACTCAGACTTCCTCGCCACTATGGAGCGGAATTCTTGCTTGGCTAGAGCTGGATCGCCTATATAGAAGGTTCTAGCTCCAGAAGGAGGCTTCGGCGACAGCGACAGGCCATACGTGATTTTTGTTAAGGCACTTTCAAGGTTCCGCGGCTCCCCAGTTAGATACGCTGAGTAGGCGTCTGCATAGTGTTCACGTAGCCTGCTCAAATACATAACGCAGAGCAGAGAAATTATGTAGATAACGTATGAGATTACGGCGACGAGGAAAAGCGCTGCTCTAGCCCCACCGCCTTTTTCTCTAGAAGACGATACTTCGCCGAAACGAGCTACTGTGAAAGTGGTTCTGGCGATTAAGTAGGCAAGTAATGGTAGGGCGGACAACGCGGTCATTACGATGTAGTCTTTGTGTTTCAAATGTCCAAGCTCGTGCCCAATCACCCCTCGAATCTCGTTTTGATTGAGCTGTTCCAGAAGCCCTTCATGAACCGCAAGCGTAGCTGAACCAGCTGTTCTTCCGAAAACAAAGGCGTTAGGCGTCTTATCCGGAACCATGGCTAAACGGGGCATTGGTAAACCGCTTTTCTCAGCTAGCTCTTTCACTGTGGATTCCAGCCAAGGATTTTCACCAGGCTTTAAGTAACGAAGCCTCGTTGAAGCTCGAACCAAAGCTGGACCAATCAAATACTGAATTAAGATAAATATGGCGGTGGCTATGAAGGCGAGGATTATGGGTAAATTGAAAATTATCGTCAAGCCTATGAGGAAAAGCGAAAAGATTACGGCGACGAGGATGATGGAGAAGCTCATTGCGAATTTTAGTTTAGCTAAACCAGCCAACAGTTACTCCTCGGAAATAGAGAAGCCTTTAGGTTTAAGTTAAGCTTTTCTAGACCTTTCGACAATGGTTTGAACCAGCACAAGCAAAAGGAGCGCACGTAGATGTCGATAGTGAAAGAGATAAGATGCTCAAACTGTGGAGCACCAATTGAGTTTGAGCCTGGTGAAATAATTGCAACGTGCAAATATTGCGGCTACACTGTGGTCATAGAAACTGGGAAAGCCTTTGTTTTTGAACATTCCATGCTTCTCAACGAGTACGACCCAGCGCAAGCGGAAGAAGCTGTTCGAGACTGGATGTCTTCCGGTTTCATGAAACCTCGAGGTTTGGCGAAATCGGAAATTTTGGAGAAAGAACTGGTTTATCTGCCGTTTTGGATAATTGAGGTGAAGGCTTCGACGAAATATAAGGGAATTTTTGAACGGATAACGCCGCCGGTAGTTAAGGAAGGAAAAATAGAGAAGCGCTACAACTGGCTGGTTCTAGCGAGAAGAGCAACAGAGTTTCCAACACGAGAATACGACGTCCCGCTCGAAGGAAAGATTCCCTACGACTTCCGGAAAATAGAAAAGTTCGCCAAAGTCCTGAACAGCGAAATAGACCAAGCCGAAGCCCTAGACAAGGCTAAACAAGAAATCGAGGAGTTTCACAAGTTTCTGATTAAGCAGGATGTGGATAGAATAATCGAGGCGCATACAGAGTTCGAGATAGGGAAAGCGGTTTACTTACACGCGCCGATATGGTTCGTGAAATACAAGTATAAAAACGAGAGGTTTCAGATAATCATGGACGGCTCAACGGGAATGATCATCAAAGGCGACATCCCGCCAGTCGACTTTGGGCCTTTCTGAAATTTGGTGAAACTTTAAAAGCAACCCGCGCTATTTCCATAATTGCAAAACTGCTGTGAGGAAAAATTTTGAACGAAAAGAAAGACGTTTATGAAAAAGTCAAAAGCGAAATGCGCCTATCTGAACGAATACTAGCCGAACTTCCAGGGTTCAGGGGATACAAAGAGAAAGAGCTTCGAAGGGAAGCTGACAAGCTTATTCGAAATCACTTGTATCGAAGGCTGGTCGAAGCGAAAAACGACGTGAAAGACGCCTTCCAAGAGCTTTCGGAAAACCGGAGATACGAAGTGCTA
>QMXC01000048.1 GCA_003661945.1 Candidatus Bathyarchaeota archaeon
AAAACCGCACTTGAAACCAGCTTTACTCCCGGGAGCAGCTATGATTCCGAAATTCGAATACAAACAAGTAATTGTTTTGAGAACAGACCTAGGCATGAGTAAGGGAAAAATAGCTGTTCAAGTGGCACACGCAGCGGTCTCAGCAGCCGAAGAAGCCCGGAAAAAATTTAAGGCTTGGTGGAAGGAATGGCTGAGAGAAGGGCAACGCAAAATAGTTGTAAAAGTTAAAAGCGAAAAGGAGCTCTTGCTGCTGGAACAGAAAGCTGAAAAGGCGGGTCTACCTCACGCGTTAGTTAGAGACATGGGTTTAACCGAAATTCCGCCTGGAACGTTGACGTGTCTCGGCATAGGACCAGCTCCAGCCGATAAAGTGGACGAAATCACGGGTCAACTCCCACTTCTATGAGAAGGAGAAAATGCCAGAGCAAGTTTCCGAACTCGAGAAAAATCTGGGAATGGAAGTCTACGCCACCCAGACAAGGGGCATAGGAGGAGTTATCCGATTTTTCTTGGAAGACTTCGTCGTGGAAGAGCAGCTGCTCGACGGTTCAATAGCAAAAACATCTATAAGCGCCGTTACTACGCTGGTTGAGCCGCCGCATCCCGAGGCTTGGAGAAAATATTTGGTCTGCGTTTTGGTTAAACGAGGATGGGACACCATTCTAGCTGGTAGGCGCATAGCCCAACAGCTCGGCATAGACTTCCGAGACATTCACATGGCGGGGATAAAGGACACGAGGGCTATTACGGCGCAACATATAAGCCTAAAAAACGTCGGTTGGAAAGACCTCGAGAAAGTGAGATTAGAAGGCGTTATGCTTCAACCAGTCGGATACTCGCACAGACCAGTCTCGCCGCACATCCTTCTGGGAAACCATTTCCACATTACGATTCGAAATATTCAGCTTAGCAAAACCGAAACAGAGGAGAGAATCAGAGAAACATGGAAGGAGCTGCAAACGCTAGGCGGATTCCCAAATTTTTTCGGACACCAACGGTTTGGAACCGTACGCCCAATTACGCACAAAGTAGGCAGAGCCCTCGTAAAAAAGAACCTTGAAAAAGCAGCATTGACTTTTTTGGCTGAGCCAAGCCCGTTTGAACACGAGGACGCTCGTGAAGCGCGTAGAAGACTGATGGAAGAAAAGGATTTCTCGAAGGCGTTAGAGTTTTTCCCGAAAAGGCTGAAGTATGAAAGGTTGATGCTGAAGCATCTGGCGAAGCGCCCAAGCGACTTCGCTGGAGCCTTCCGTAAACTTCCAGCACAGCTTCGCAGACTCTTTGTTCAGGCATACCAGTCATACCTATTCAACCGGTTTCTCAGCCGAAGGATGCGGTTAGGCATATCTCTCAATGAGCCGCAGATAGGTGACTTCGTCGTGAGGATGGACAAGTTCGGGTTGCCGACGCCTAAGCACGAAACGGCAAGTTCAAGCAACATAGACGCTGTAAAAGAAGAAGTTAGGAAAGGAAGGGCTTGCGTAGCACTGCCACTAGTGGGCTATGTGCAAGAGCTTTCCAGAGGAAAACAGGGAGAAAGCGAGGAGGAAATTCTCGAAGAAGAGCACGTGCGCCGTGAAGATTTCCGTATTCCCTTTTTGAAGGAAATAAGCTTGAAAGGTAGGCTTCGCGTTTGCCTAGCCAGTTTAAAAGATTTCACGTTTGACCAGCCGCGCGAGGATTCCGTTAACTTTTCAAAGCTGATGGTTAGGTTAAGGTTTATGTTGATTCGCGGATGCTACGCTACTGTAGTTCTTAGAGAGTTTATGAAGCCTAGAGACATTGTGGCTGCTGGTTTCTGAAAGCGCGGTCGCCTCTATTCGACGCTGCTTGAGACTATGCTTAGTTCCGCTGCCTCTACGACGTGAATCCACCAGTCTAAACGGACGAATTCGCCGTTGAAATAGACTATGAGCCGAGCCACGCTGTCGACTTGGGCGTCTTCAGGAACTGTTCCGCACCACGTTAAAGTCTTCTTGTGACACGGTTTAAGCGTTAAGTTCTGCGCTGTGCCGCTCCAGCTCCATTCTTCGCCTTCGAAGGCTATGTTGACGCTCCAATGTCCCACGGTTTGCCCAGTGTTTTTGAATGTGATTCTCACCGTGAAGGATTCGCCTGGCGCCTTGTCGACGACTCCGCCGTTAACGCATTCGATGCCTATTGGGTTAGCTCCGCTTGTTGGAGACAAATTTGAGAAAGCTAAACCCGTGAGAGCGAACAGTGAAATTGCAGCTGTTATGAAGAGCAGTTTTCTATTCATTCTCCTCTCCTCAAATAGAATATTTAAGGGATGGAACTGTTTATTTATGCATGGAAAAATGTTCTAGAACCTTGTTACTCTTTCAGGGTGTTAGTCGGAACTTGTCTCGTGGAAAGAGCACGACTTCACGGATATTTTTCATCCCGGTAAGCATCATGGTAAGTCTTTCCAGCCCGACAGCCCATCCAGCGTGAGGAGGCATGCCGTAATCAAAAGCCTTCAAATGGTGCTTAAAGGATTCCGGGTTCAAACCTTGCTCTTTCAAGCGCTTAATCAGAAGAGACTTGTCTGAGATTCTTGTTCCTCCGGAGGCAAGTTCAATCCACTGCCACATGAGGTCGAAACCTTCGCATATTTCCGGATTGTCGTCCCGAGGCTTAATGTAGAAAGCCTTTGATTTCGTCGGCCAGTCAGTTATGAAGTAGAAGTATGGATGCATTTCACCTAGTGTTCTAAAAGCAGGCGTAGGAATGTCTTCGCCCCATGGAATTTCGATTTCAGCCTTCTTTAGTTCTTTGAGAATTTCAGTATACGCGAAACGTTTGAAGGGCAACCGTGGAACCTCGAAGTCGTGGCTTAGGATTTCAAGCTGTTTTTTGCAGTTTTGCTTTACGGTTTTGCAGACGTGGTGGATGAGTTCTTCAAGGATTTGCATAACGTCTTCCGCTGTTGCGAAGGCTTGTTCAATGTCGATGGATACGAACTCGCTTATGTGTCTCCGCGTGTGGGACTCTTCAGCCCTAAAGAAATGCCCGATTTCGAAAACCTTTTCGAAGCCTATGACGAGTTCTTCCTTATACAGTTGCGGGCTTTGAGCAAGAAAGGCTCGCTTATCAAAATATTCAACTGGAAAAAGCGCGGCTCCACCTTCGGTTGCAGTAGCGATGATACGAGGAGTATGAACCTCTATGAAGCCCTTCTCAGACAGAAAAGCCCGAATGGCTTTCAAGGCTTCGTGTTGTATTTGAAAGATAGCGCGGCTTTTGTCCTGGCAAAGGTCTAGGACGCGGGCGTCGAGGCGAACATCTATTTTCGCCGGAACCTTGCCCGCAACATCCAAAGGCAAAGGCTGTTTCGCCACGTTGAAAATTCGAATTTCCTTTGGGATTATTTCAACTCCACGCGGCGTCATTCGAGTCTTTTTCACGACGCCTTTTACACCTATAGGGTACTGCCTCTGCAGTTTTTCAGCTTTCGACACGATTTCCTGTTCGAGTTTTTTGCGTGGAACCGTTATTTGAACCGTGCCCTCTCGGTCGCGGAGAATTATGAATATTATTCCTCCTAGGTCTCGAATTTCTTTGACCCATCCGAACACGGTTACTTCTTTTCCGTCAAGCTCCGGGACAATTTCAGCAGAATAATGGGTTCTTCGCCAGTTTCCTAACTTGTCTGTTTTCAAGACAACCCTCTCGTTAATCAGCGAATTCAACGCGCAAAGTTATGTTTCTCACCTCTTTCGCTATCTTCTTCAAGGCTTCAATGTTCATGTTATGAGGCATTCTCCTACGCTTTTTGAGAATTACCCGAGTTTCAGTGCTTCCGTCAGGAAGCCAAATAGTGTTTATAGTGACGACGCTTAGAGGCACGAAAAGATCTTCCAAAAACTTGCGGTCGCTTGTTCCATATTCTATCACGCGAACAGTCCTACCGGTTTTTTCCATTAACGTCTTTATTATTTTTCCGCCGTATCCGAGAAGACGAGACGCATCGCCCTGTCCAACAATTATTGCAAGGGTGCCATCAGCTTCGACGGCTTTATGAAAATACACGTCTTGAAGCGAAGGAAAATTTTTCTCAAGGGAGAGGAGGATGCGAGCGATTTTCAGGTCTGTCTGAGTTATCTCTCCAGACTTAACTTTTGATTCGCATTTTTTGCAGAGTATTCCGCTTTGCAGACAGAACTTGCATAACGCTGTTTTCACCTAGTTTGCGCCCTCCACAAACAAAGGAGGGGGCGGCGGAGCTTTGCATATCGGTTGCGACGCGCTGCTTAACGTTCTAGCGTAATTTCGATGGTGCTCACGTTGGTGGGCGTGCCACCCTCTTCAGTGGGTGCCACTTGCTCCGTGCCAATGCCTACCTTTTTAATCTTTACGTCTGGTAGGAATCGGCGTCGAACAACTTCGACGACGTCGACAGCTCGGCTGATGGCTCTTCCTCTAGCTTTGACGTTTACCTCTTTTGCTCCGCCGTGGAAGAGGGTTATGCAAGCCAGCACATAGTTCATAACTGGCTTTTTCCCGACAAGCACTGAATTGCTTTCCGACATTGTACCGCCTCACTCCTTGCTTTCATATTCTATGTGGCTTCATAAGCTTTTTTATCCTAAAATAAATACATTGCGGTTCGCAGCGGAGTATGTCGCCTCGGGGAATATTTGGTTTTAAGATTAGAAACGGGTGTTTAGCAAGCTAAACCTTTAAATAATGCTTACGAACGTAAAGAAAAGGTTTACAAACGTAGGAGGAGCGAAAGATATATGCGTACTCGAGAAAACCTTACCGGACGTTCCTTGCGGCTTTTACGTATGCTTTACGAAAAAGGGTCTCCGGTGACGAACTACACTATAGAATTAAAGCAAAGCGAGCTTGCAAAGGAGTTGGGAATAACACGTCAAGCCTTAAACGTGCATCTACGTAGGCTCAGA
This sequence comes from Candidatus Bathyarchaeota archaeon, assembly GCA_003661945.1. GTDB lineage: Archaea > Thermoproteota > Bathyarchaeia > Bathyarchaeales > UBA233 > UBA233. The sequence continues at coordinate 4,911 of QMXC01000048.1, forward strand.
AACTTGGAGTACATACGTACCGGCAGAGGGTTCATCGACGTAACGGAGAAAGGTTTGAACACGCTCGGAGTTTCCGTAAACCCCGCGTTTGTGCTTCTGAAAATCGCGCCGAAATACAGAACACAAGCATACAAAGAGATAGAAACGCTTGCAACTCAGAGGGCTTTTAGAGTAGCTGGAGACTTCGACATCGTGCTCGTTGTGGAAAGAGAGAAACTCGACGAAGTCCTTAAGAAAATAGCGGAAATAAACGGAGTAAAAGAAACCAAATCCTACGTTACCATTCAAACGTTAAGATAGAAACGAACGAGCGTGACTGAAGTGAAACTGTTTGAGTACGAAGCGAAAAAACTCTTTGAAAAACACGGGATACCGGTTCCGCGGGGAAAGCTTGCAACGTCGCCTGAAGAAGCACGGAAAGCATCGTCCGAGCTTAGTTTCCCCGTTGTAGTGAAAGCTCAGGTACTTGTGAGCGGAAGGGGAAAAGCTGGGGGAATACTCTTCGCGAATTCGCCGTCTGAGGTAGAGGAAGCCGCGGAGAAGATTTTGGGAATGACGATTAAAGGGTTGAATGTTCAGAGCGTTTGGGTTGAGGAGAAGATTTCGGTTAAAAATGAGCTGTTTTTCAGCATAACGATTGATCGTGTGAAGAGAAGCTATGTGGTTCTGGCTTCCTCTGTGGGCGGAGTTGACATAGAGGAGATAGCGGCGAAAACTCCGGAGAAACTCGTTAGGTTCCCAGTAAACCCGGACTACGGGTTCCGAAGCTTTCACGCCCGCTACATAGCAGCTAAGATGGGATACGTCGGCGACCAGCAGAAAAAGCTCGCAGCGATATTTCGAAAGGTGTATGCCATAACTATGGAACTTGACGCTGAGCTTGCTGAGATGAACCCTATCGTGGAAACCGTGGAAGGCGACTTTGTGGCGGCAGACGCGCGGATAATCATTGATGATAACGCGTTGTTCCGGCATCCCGAATACGAGAAACGGCTATTCGAGGCAGGAGCTTCCGAGTTTTCACCTCGGGAACTAGAAGCGATGCGGAAAGGTTTAGCCTACGTCGGGCTAGACGGAAACATCGGCATAATCGGAAACGGAGCTGGACTCGTTATGGCAACGCTGGACGCTGTGCAATACTACGGCGGAAAGCCAGCGAACTTCCTCGACGTTGGAGGCGGAGCCTCAGCAGAACGCGTGGCATCAGCCCTCGAAATAGTGGCTTCAGACCCGAAGGTAAACGTGGTTTTCATAAATATTTTAGGAGGAATAACTCGATGCGACGAAGTTGCCCGGGGAATAATAGCCGCGAAAAAGAAAGTAGGATACGAAAAACCTATGGTTATACGGCTCGTGGGCACAAACGAGGAGGAGGGAAAACACATTCTAACCGAAGCGGGAATTCACGTTCTAGAAAGCATGGAAGAAGCCGCGGAGAAAGCCGTGAAAATAGCTAAAGGAGAAAACAGAAAATGGGAATAATAGTAGACCGAAACACGCGAGTCATAGTGCAAGGAATAACCGGAACACAAGGACGGTTCCACACGAAAGCTATGCTAGAATACGGAACACAAATAGTTGCTGGAGTCACACCGGGAAAAGGCGGAAACAAGGTTCACGGAGTCCCAGTCTACGACACCGTTGCGCAAGCGCTAGAAAAACATGAGGCAAACGCTTCAATAATCTTTGTTCCAGCGCCTTTCGCCATGGACGCAGCGCTAGAAGCCTTAGAAAACGGCTTAAAAACCATAGTGATAATCACGGAGCACATACCAATCAAGGATGCAATTCAAATAATGCACTTAGCACGGAAAAACGGCGCAACCATTATTGGACCGAATACTCCAGGTATAATAACCCCGAGCGAGTGCAAGCTCGGGATTATGCCGGCGCATGTTTTCCGCCGAGGCGTAGTAGGCATAGTTTCACGAAGCGGAACTCTCACGTATGAAATAGCCAACGGCTTAACCCGCGCTAAACTCGGACAGTCTACTTGTCTAGGCTTAGGCGGAGACCCCATTGTTGGACTAAACTTCATAGAAGTTTTGAAAATGTTCGAGAAAGACTCGGAAACTAAAGCCGTGGCCTTGATAGGGGAAATAGGTGGAAACCTCGAAGAGCTAGCGGCAGAGTATATTCAAAACGAAGGATACTCAAAGCCAGTAGCCGCCTTCATAGCTGGGAGAACAGCTCCGCCCGGAAAAAGAATGGGACACGCCGGAGCCATAGTCATGGGCAAAGCTGGAACGGCGCAAACAAAAATTGAAGCGCTCGAAGCCGCAGGAGTCAAAGTAGCGGAAAAACCTGGAGACATAGCCAAAATTCTAGCCGAAAAACTCCGAAGTTAAGCCGAACGAAAACGGAAAAGTATATCTAACCGGTGATAAAAGTAGAAATAGCCTAGAAACCAGAAGAGGGAAACAAAATGCCGGTGATGGACCCCATCAAAAAAGCAATCGCGCAGAAACATAGGTTATACATGAAAATATGCAGAGAATGTGGAGCACGCAACGCTCCAGGCGCGGTTAAATGTCGAAAATGCCACAGCAAGAACCTTCGATGGAAGAAACGAGAACTAGTAAAGTAGTAGCCTCCTTTCTGATTGCTTTTCAGCAAAATCGTTTTCACTACGGAAAGCACATTTTATTTTGAAGCTAGGAAGGTTCGAAATTGTCTAAAGAGGAGATTTTGGAAGAGATAGCCCACGAGGTTAAGGCGTGCCGTAAATGCCCGCTTTGGAAGACCCGTAAAAACGCTGTCCCAGGCGACGGAAATCCCTCTGCTGAGGTGATGTTTATCGGTGAAGCTCCAGGATACTGGGAAGACGTTAAGGGGAAGCCTTTCGTTGGAGCTGCCGGAAAATTTCTA
>QMXC01000049.1 GCA_003661945.1 Candidatus Bathyarchaeota archaeon
ACTTTCTAAACATGACGGTTGAAGAAAGACTTCACACTAAACGTATAAGCAAAACCGAAGCCGTAACAAGCATGGTAAAATACGAGCTTCCGACAAGAATAGGCCCGTCAGACTACGTGCCTTTTCTACGCGACAAGAAAATATGTTACATACTGCTAAAAGGAAAGAAGTTTGGAGACCAGCCCGTAACAATTCTAGCCAAGCTCGAAGTGGAAGATTCACCTAACAGCGCCGGAGTAGTCATCGACGTCATAAGAGCCGTGAAAATCGCGCTAGACCGGGGAACAAGCGGAGTCTTAACCAGCATTTCTTCATATGCGTTTAAACATCCCCCGATGCAGGTGCCCGACAGCAAAGCCAAACAATGGGTAGAGGAATACATAGAAGGCAAAAGAGAACGGTAAAGGCCGCGTTCCTACCGCTTTCTCTTCCTCTCGTTAAACGCTCGAAGCTTTTCTGCAGCCTCATCTGCAGACGATGCGGAAGCCAGTTTTTTCGCTTTTTCCAAGGCAACCCGCGCTCCGCAGTATGGACATAACCGTGTCTTACAGCCAGCCTTAGCAATTAAGGCTCTGCCGCAACGGTAACAAAGGATTACCATATAAGCCATGACTGCTTACTTCACTCCCTATTTCAAATCCGAAGTTGGACGGTGGGTCCTGAAGCTCGACGCCTAGTATCCGCCGACCCAAAACGTTCCCGTTACTCCTACCCGCACTCCCTTGAGCGCTAAACGTCCAAGCTTAGGTTGCTCCCTCCCGGGCCTAGCCAGGTTCGCTTGGTAAACATGGTGGTCAACCTCCCTACGGAGGTTGCCCCATGACCGCTAGCCCCAAGGGACGGGTAGTCATGGTTTGAGGAACGCGGGGTCAGCGGGCTTAGGCGCCTCACTTCAGCTTTCGGCCCGTCGTATAGAGGGTTTACGGTCGAGGCTCATGGCCTCTCAGGGGACCCCTAGCCCCCCGCCTAGACCCACCGTCCAACATGATTGAGCGTGCTAAAGGTATAAAAGTTTACAGTTTTTCACGGTGTAAACGGTGCATGGAAAAATGTTACATAAGGTTTTTATTTTATTGTTTATCCGTCCCATCATGGGGATGCGGGTTAGATTGTCCCTCCTCCTCTCCCGCTGAGGATTTTCTCCCCGCTCCCTACCCTCCTCTTCTACTTTTGTTCTCTCCGCATGATTTCTTTGGCTGCTATTACGCCAGAGGCCGAAGCTTGTATGAGCCCCCTTGTGATTCCAGCGCCGTCGCCTATCGTGAAAAGGTTTTTTATTTTTGTTTCGAGGCAGTTGGTGAGCTGTAGTCTTGAGGAGTAGAATTTCACTTCTACGCCGTATAGTAATGTGTCTTTTGAGCATATTCCCGGAGCTATCTTGTCTAGTGCATAAAGCATTTCTTTTATGTCGGTTAAGTATCGGTAGGGCAGCACGAAGCTTAGGTCTCCGGGCGTAGCGTTTTTTAGGGTTGGTTCAACCGAGCTTCGAGCTATTCTCTCTGGTGTGGAACGTCTTCCAGCTTCGAAGTCGCCGAACCTCTGAATTATTACTCCGCCGCTGAGAAGATTCGAAAGCCTTGCCAGGTATTTGCCGTATGCTATGGGTTCGCGGAACGGCTCCGTGAACGATGTGCTAACGAGTATGGCGAAGTTCGTGTTTCGCGTTTTCCTTTCGGCATAACTCTGTCCGTTGACGGTTAAGATTCCGTTGTAGGATTCTGTTATGACCTCTCCGTAGGGCGCGACGCAGAAGGTTCGAACTTGGTCGTCGAAGAATTTTGAGTAGTATATGAATTTAGGCTCATATAACACGTTGGTCAGTTCTTCCATGATTGAAGCCAGAACTTCAACTCTGATTCCGACGTCAACGGGGTTGTTAAGCGTTTTTAATCCCAAAGCTTGAGCTTCCGTCTTCAACCATTCAGCTCCACTTCTACCCGGCGCCACGATGACATACTTCGCAAAAAACCTTTCTTTTTCAACTGTTTGGACACCTTCAACCACTCCGTTTTTGACTATTAGCCCCTCGACTTCCGTTTTCATCTTTACATCTACTTTGTCTTTCAAATACTCCCGCATCTTACGCAAAGTTTCCGCACATTTTTCCGTGCCCATATGCCTAATTTTCTGATGGATAAGCTTCAACCCAGCTAGGGAGGCTTTTCTTTCGATGTCCTCTATTTCTCCGAGGTTCGTTCCATAAACATTTTCGGAGGCTCCAAACTCTAGATATATGCTGTCTACATAGTTGATGAGTTCTTGAAGCGTCTTCTTGGAAACGTATTCTTTTAGCCATCCGCCCACATCTGTCGAGAGGGTTAGCTTTCCGTCGCTGAAGGCGCCGGCTCCACCCCAGCCTGAAAGCAAGGCGCACGGTTGGCAGTTTTTGCATCCCATTCCTCGACTGGCTGGACATTTACGGTTATCGATGTCTGGTCCCTTGTCTAGGATGAGAATGTTCAAGTCTGTTTTTCTCGACAGTTCTAGGGCTGAAAAGATTCCGGCTGGTCCAGCGCCTACTATTATTACGTCGTATTTCATGTTTTGTTCCCGAGGCTTTAGAGAAAGGGCTTGTCTGCATATATGTTTTGTTATTTTCAGATGAACTTTCGCTAAGAAGTCCTTATAGCTCATTGTTAAGTAAACGTTTTATTAGGCTGCTGTTGTCAAATACTTGTTTGAACGCCTTCGGAGAGGAAGTGTCTATGCTTAAGGATTTTAACCTTCTTGTCACGACTGCTCGTGGAAACGAAGATGAGGCTTGTTCGGAAATCTGGTATTTGCTGGGTGAAATAGGCGATAAAGCACCAAGTGTGGATAAAACCGGCGTGTCGGGTTTAATCGCTGCGAAAACGGCTTTCGACCCTTTCGAGGTCATTGAGAAATTTAGGGAAATCCTTAAAGAGCGTCCCTACGAGTTCCGCTACACTCTCCGAGTCATACCAATTGAGCGAATTTTACGGACAGACATAAATGAGATTCGACGCGTAGCCACGGAAATGAGCGAAAAAATAAAGGCGGATGAAAGTTTTCGCATAACAGTGGAGAAGAGATTCACTGACCTTTCTACGCGTGACGTAATTGAAGCAGCCGCGGCTAACATAGAAAGAAAGGTGGACTTGTCTTCTCCGGACAAGATTCTTCTCATCGAAATAGTTGGCGGAATAACAGGCATGTCTGTGATAAAGCCCGACGATATTCTCTCCATTAGCAAGGAAAAGTTCGGTTAACGCTGCGTAGCTAAAAGAGCCATATGCTCAACGACAAGTTCTGTTAATGCCTCTTTCTCTAAGCCTTTCCGCCTAAGCTTTGCTTTCAACTCTTCGTCACTTATGCCGAAAGCCTCGCGTATACGACAAAACTTTTCATCGTTGATTTCCAGCACTGAGTTGTCCTCTTCGCCGTGTAAGAATTCGGAAATTTTCTTTACTGCTTCGGAGGGTTTCATTTGGTCATCAGGGATTATCACTGCCACTATTTTAGGCATGTTTTTATTTATTCCCATGAGTTGGACGGCGCGTTTTATCTGTCTTTGCGCCGAAGCGAATAGCAAAATTTCAACGGCTAAGCTGTTGGAGATGTTTCTTTTGTTTTTGAACGCGGTTAACGCATTTAGAACGGCGAAGAGAACGTGTTCCCAGCCGGCTACAAGCTCGGCGTTGAAGAACTGCACATGGGTGTCGCCGAGTTTGGCTCTAACCTTTTCTAGAAACTGTTCCACGTTTCTGATTTTCACGTTTCGGTAGCCTACTGCGCCCATGTATTTGCCGTATTCGCCGAGCCTTTCAGTTCTCAACTTCGCTCTCTCCGGTCATTTCGTGTAGAAACCGTTCAATTAGCTCTGCGTCTAATCCTGCTTCCACCAGTTTCCGCTTTTCTTCGCTGAAAGGCTTTCCTTCACGTTTACACTTTTCTACGAGTTTCCGAATTGTTTCTTTTATTTCCCAAGGGAAGACTATCCAGAGCGAAGTTTCTTTTTCGTAGTAGTCGGGGATTATTATGCTCCAAGGCTTGTAGTATATTGTGGCGACTTTCACTTGTGAAGCTCCCCTCTCTATTAGATGTTCCTTTACCAAACGTAGGCTTTTTCCAGTGTCTGCTACCTCGTCGACGACTAGAACGTTTTTCCCTCTGACACTAGTGGAAACTGGCTGAGTAATAACCGGTTCGCCTTTAGTTTCGCCTACGCCTAGGTAGAATTCTGCCTTAACATTTGCCAGCTCAGCATTTTCTAGAAGGTCGGAAATAACGCGGGCTGGGGGCCATCCTCCGCGGCAGACGCCTACTATCACGTCGGGTTTGAACCCGTTTGCTTTTATTTTTTCAGCTAAGCTTAACAGCATTCGGTATATCTGTTCCCAGCTTGGAACTTCGAAGTCTAGCTCGCTCATTTTTGCCATCCCAAACCCCTTTTGAACAAGTAAACGCTTAAAACGTTTTGTGTAGCCTTTTCAATGGTAAAACTGGTGTTTGCCGAGAAGGAGTGGAAGAACAGTTGCGCGAAATAATTGAGTGTGTTCCGAACTTCAGCACTTCCGACCCAAAAGTTGTTGAAGCCATTTTGAACGAGATTCGACGGGTGGAAAACGCCTACATTCTCGACTACACCTTCGACGACTACTACAACCGTTTAGTCGTATCCTTCGTTGGAAACCGCCGATCCGTGCTAGACGCTGCCTTGAACGCCGCTCGAAAAGCCGTAGAACTCATCGACATGACCAAACATAAGGGGCAACACCCGCGAATAGGCGCCGTAGACGTAGTTCCCTTCATACCGATAAAAGGCGTAACCATGCAAGACTGCGTGGAAATCGCCAAAAAATTCGGTGAAACACTCGCCCGAGAACTGAACGTTCCGGTTTATCTCTACGCTGAAGCCGCAACAAAGCCTGAACGCCGAGACCTCGACTGGATAAGGAAAGGCGAATACGAAAAGCTGGGTGAAATGATAGTTCAACCAGACAGAAAACCTGATTTCGGACCCGCCGAGCCGCATCCCACCGCCGGCGCAACCATAACGGGAGCCCGCAAGCTCATGGCAGGCTTCAACGTGAACCTCGGCACTTCAGACCTCAAAATCGCCAAGAAAATCGCCAAAGCGTTGCACTCCAAGAAAGGAGGCTTGGCTCAGGTCAAAGCCATGGCCGCATATATTCCGGAAAAGAACATGACGCAGATAGGTATGAGCATAGCAGATTACGAGAAGACTCCGCTTTACAGAGTTTTCGAGCTTCTGAAAATTGAGGCTCAACGCTACAACGTGCCTATAGTAAGCTCGGAATTCTGCGGGATGACGCCACTAAAAGCGTTAATCGACACAGCCCGCTATTACCTCAAAATCGAAAACTTGACCGAAGACCGGGTAATAGAAATAGCCATACAAAAGGCAGCTGAAGAGGCACAGAAACCTGGTGCGACTTAATGTTCGTCTTTCAGCTTTTCTGGTTCCAGAACTTATACTGCGCGTAGAATCCCGTGAGGGTAAGAATGCCTCCAACTAATACGAGGGTGTTTCCAATCTTGTAAATTACGTCTGAAAGGCTTAGAAGCGAATGGAATATAAACAGGGCTATGCCAAGGGAAAGTGTCAAAACTCCGCAGGACACGTAGGACCATGCTTTTCCCATAATTCCCTCTTTAAATACGATTAGTAGCCTCAGCGTAATGTAGATTAACCCGACGACAACCGCTAATCCGCAGATGTCATATGCGAGCTTCCAAGCATACCAAGTGTCCAACATTGTGTTTTACACTTAACTTCTTGATTGTTTAAAAACAGTTATGAATTCTAAAACAGAATACGAAAATTTAATTTTGGTTCGAGACTAAACGTTAGAGCTGATTACTGCGAAAGAGCGCCAAGTGGCTTAAACTATGGCTGAAACGGAAAAGCCGAGTCGAGGAACAGGGAAAGAAAACGTAGACATGCTCATAGTGGGCGCTAACGAGCTTATTACTCTCGGCAATGCTGGTTATGCGCCGAGAACCGGCGGGAAGATGCAAAACCTCGGAATAATCCCTAATGGCGCTCTAGCAATCAAAAACGGTAAAATAGTCGCAATTGGAACCACGCCTCAACTAGCTGGAAAGTTCAAGTCTGAACAGGTAGTAGACGCTAAAGGAAAAACCGTTATGCCAGGGTTTGTTGATGCGCACACGCATCTTGTTTTCGCTGGAGCACGGGAAGTTGAATTTGAAATGCGCCTTAAAGGCGCTTCTTACATGGAAATTCTCAAAAAAGGCGGTGGGATTCTCCAAACCGTTAGGGAGACGCGGAAAGCAACCGTTGAAGAACTTGTGGAGACTGCGCGGAAAACCTTAGATGTTATGCTGGTGCATGGAACTACGACTGTTGAAGCTAAAAGCGGCTACGGCTTGTCCACGGAACATGAAATCAAAATCCTCGAAGCCGTGAAAACGCTTGATGAGAAGCACCCCGTAAGCCTTGTACCCACGTTTATGGGCGCCCATGCTTTCCCGCAAGAATACGCGGATAACCCGGATGGCTACGTGGAACTAGTAACTGAAGAAATGATTCCCAAGGTCGCAGAGCAAGGCTTAGCAGAGTTCTGCGACGTTTTTTGCGAAAAAGACGTTTTCACGGTTTCGCAGTCCAGAAGGATTCTTGAAAGAGCGAAGAGCTACGGTTTGAAGCCTAAGGTTCACGCTGATGAGATGACGTGTTTAGGCGGCGCGGAGCTCGCAGCTGAGGTTGAGGCGGTTTCTGCGGAGCATTTGATATATGCCTCGGATAGAGGCATTGAAGCCTTGGCTCAAAAAGGCGTTGTAGCTGTTCTTCTTCCAGCAGCTTCTTTCGCTTTGATGATTAACCGTTATGCAGACGCGCGGAAAATGATAGCGAAAGGAGTTCCGGTTGCTTTAGGAACGGATTTCAACCCGAGCTGCTGGACCGAGAATATGCAGCTGGTCGTAGCCTTTGCTTGCCGCAACATGAGGCTTTCGCCGGCTGAAGCTATAACTGCCGCTACGATTAACGCTGCACACGCCGTAAACCGAGCTAGCGAAATTGGAAGTTTAGAGATTGGGAAAAAGGCAGACATAATCATTTTAGACGCGCCTAGCTACCGTTTCTTAGGCTACCGCTTCGGAACAAACCTCGTTGACTCTGTGATAAAAAACGGTGAACTCGTGGTTGAAAACGGCCGCATTCTGCGGTAAAATCCATTTCAGAATAGTAAATGTTTTACCCTAGTTGTTCCTAGCCTTAAACGTGGTGAAACGTTTGACGATACTTGAAAAACCGCCAAAATGCATAGTGGGACACGAGCTTCACTGCAAAAACTGGCAGATTGAAGGAATCTTACGTATGCTTTTTAACGTGGTTGACCCTGAAGTGGCGAAAGACCCGGAAAAGCTTATTGTGTACGGTGGAACCGGGAAAGCGGCGCGAAACTGGGAATGTTTCGAAAAAATTGTTGAAACGCTAACGGAGCTTGAAACCGACGAAACCATGCTTGTTCAAAGCGGAAAACCTGTCGCCGTGTTTAAAACGCACGAGTGGGCTCCCAGAGCTTTAATCGTTAACTCTATGCTGGTGCCGAAATGGGCAACTTGGGACTACTTTTTCGAGCTTGAACAGAAAGGGCTTATAATGTTTGGACAGATGACAGCTGGCTCGTGGGCATATATCGGAACCCAAGGAATCTTGCAAGGCACTTACGAGACGCTTGCCGCAGTCGCTAAAG
>QMXC01000050.1 GCA_003661945.1 Candidatus Bathyarchaeota archaeon
TACGGATGCACCATGGACGAAATTTACCAGAACATGCAGGTATTTACCGAGGGACTGCAAAGCTTCCTCGGCTCGGACGCCATCGTCGACGAGAAGGCTGTCCTTTCAAGAATAGCCATAGACTTCGAGTTAGAAGTTCAGCCTGAAAGCCTCGACGCGGCCGTCAAACTTATTCAAGCACCCAAGCGAAAGCGGAGACGCGTTTAGTTTAACGTTTAACCCCGGTTACGATAACGGCTTTTCCGCCGTTTCTGCTCTCCGTTTTCTCACCAATCTATAAGGTAAGCCACACCGCTGAGTCGCAATCCGGAAACAGCTCTGACCGCCCTAAAACTTCTTCCAGAAGGGTTAAGACATTTAAGTTTCAGTAAACAGTCTATCTGCCTATTGTAGACTAGTGCGGAGTGCTCCCCACTTTACCGGTTTTTCTCAACTTCATCCGTTGGATTCTAACATGCAGTCTAATTAGTTTTTGCAGTTGCCACGTCGGGATGCTTATTCACGATTGGCTTTTTCTTTATGTATCTGTATCCGCAGGAGCATTGGAATCCTACGAGTACGCCTTTATGTTGTATGCGCCACATTCTTTTTCCCTTGCACCCGCTCTGTTGTTTGTGGATTTTCCATAGAATCTGTGCTTCTTGTGGTGTTAGCGGTGCGTAGTGCTTTGCTGATGTTAGGTACCATGCGCCGTATACGGCGAGGCATGTCCATACTGCGGGGACTATTATTTCAAACATTTCGGCACCCTGTATTTGTGTTGGACACGTCTACAATATGTCTCTATCGAGACATATTTTCTAATACGAAATATCGCGTCTTACGATATAAACTTTACTCAAAAAACAGAATATGCCAGCTCAAACACGTATCCCGCGAGAGCACACGCTCAAGGCTTCCAAGAACCACGCTGATATTCCTCGCGCACTACGCTATACAAATTCTTTAGGCGAATACTTATGCCGTTCCAGTCGTATTCCCGCAAAACCTTCCGATACGCGTTTTCTTTGAGCATCTCAGCGTAATCGGGATTCAACAGAATCCGGGTTACTCCCCAAGCCAGAGAATCCGGGTTGTTCACGTAGACCTTTACGCCTGTACGGTCGTGTTCCACGATTTCGGATAGCCCACCCGTGTCCGAAGCCACGAGCGGCGCCTTTGAAGCCATGGCTTCGAGCGCTGTTATTCCGAAAGGCTCGTAGAGAGATGGAACTACGCAAACGTCAGCGCAGTTGTATAGACGTTTAAGCGTCCAGTCGTCGACGAAGCCGGTGAAGAGAACTTTATGCAGCAACCCCATTGCTTGAACTCTCTTCAGAAGCGGGTCGCGCATGTAGCCGTCTCCTACAATGACGAATTTTGCGTTAACCTTGCTCAGAATTTTCGGAGCCGCCTCGATTAGAACTTGAGCGCCCTTCTCGTATACGAGTCGTCCGACGAAGAGAACGAGTTTTTCTTCAGGTAGAGCATATTTCCGCCGAAACTCTTCCTTGTTGAAGTTTATTTGGAAATCAGCTGCGTTTACGCCGTTCGGAATCATGATGAGCTTGTCGCTGGGAACTCCGAAAACCCAAGCCACGTGGGAAACCATGTAATTGCTGCAACAGACGACTTTCCAAGCCTCGTAAGTAAGCCATCTTTCAGTCTCGTGAATCATCCGTTCATAGTCCGTGTGAATCCCGTTTCTCCGCCCAAACTCGGTTGAATGAATCGTGGCGACCAGTGGAATTCGAAACACGTGCTTTAATCCAATTGTGGCGCTTGCGACGAGCCAATCGTGAGCATGTAATATGTCCACTTCGCCGTCAAGGTTGCGGATAAGCTCTGCAGCCTCCTTACGCATGTTCATGTTCATAAGATAAATCCACGTGGCAAAATCTGGAGCCGGGTTCTTGTAAGAATCCACCCGTAAAACGTGAACCCCGTCCACAACTTCGCGGGAAGGAGCTCCGGGAAAATCGCACGTTACCACATATATTTCAACGCCGTTTTTAGCTAGGTTTTTCGACACATAATAAACGTGGGGGGAGATTCCGCCTACTACTCTAGGGGGGTATTCCCAAGAAAACATCAACACTCGAAGCTTATAGTTCATGGCTGGCTTCCCCCAGCTGAAAGCTGAGAACCCACAGCGTCGCGGTACACCTCTAAAATTCTGTCCATCCAACCTTCGGCTTCGGGTTCAACCACGACAATTTTATTTGCTGGAACATTGTACAGGCGGATTACCTCGTTTTTCATCCATTCGGATTTTACAACGACCTTGTGGCTCTCAAAGGTTCCGAGCCACTCGATGCTTTTTATCGACAGGTTAAAAGGCGAATTCGCGCCGTGTGAACGGTGCTCTTCAAGGCTATCAACGGAATAAACAAAGGGTAGGTTAAACGCCTTTTTTAGAGTCACAGCGGCAGGTATGAAATGCCAGTCCTGCACGTCTATGAGGTCTATCTGCTTTTCAGAATCGTAGTAGGTGTCTGCTGCTACGCGTTCAACTTCTTGGTTTAACGTTAAAACCCAAGTGAGCACGCCTATGTGAGTTCGAACCGGGTTGGAGACCCGACACGTGATTACGCCGTTTTGTTCCTTTCGGCATCCGGTTAAGTAGTCGTGGAAAGTAACAACGTAGACATCTACTCCTCGTCTAACGAGTTTTGTCGCCAAACGCTGCACATAATGTGCGAGTTTGCCCACGACTCTAGGCGGATATTCCCAGGAAAAAATTATTGCACGCAAGGCTTTTCACTTACGTGAAAATTGAGCACACTTTTATTATCCCCGTGCCCGTCAAGTAATACCGCTTCTTTCCTTCGCTGTCAACAAAGCTTTTGGTATACCCTTCCGCCTCGCAGCTGCTTAGGATACCTTCAACCTCTTCTATGTTTATCTGGAAAACTTGCGCTAGCTCTTCGCTTCTTCTCGCTAGCTCCGGAGCCGTCGCGCATAAGTTATGAAGCGTTTGTAGAAGCTTCTCCCGAAGCGGAACATCTTCTCTCAATTAATCACCACGCATGGATGGCGCTCTATCCTATTTTTGCTCTTCGGTAATAAAACTGTTAAGTCTTTCAGTCTAACTGTATGTTCAATTCCGATTCAGAATTCATAATATATTTATCGCCTCATCGTCATTTTTAAACCACAAAAGGGTGGAACAAATGTCTATTGAGAAAATAAAAATCGAAAGCAAGCCTGAACTAGAAAAGATAATCCTAGAAGAGCTTGGACACATCGAGAAAGGCTTAACGGTGATCTGCAATAATGTGCCGATAAATGACAAAACAACGCTTGACGTTTTATGCCACGACGAAAATGGACAGCTTGTCGTAATGCAGATAGCCGTCGACGAAGACGACGACATACTGCTTCAAGGTCTCCAAAGCCTAAACCACATCAACAACTTCAAATCCATGCTGAAAGTAACCTACGCGAAGCACAAAATCGACGACAAGGCAATGCCGCGGCTCATACTCGTGGCACCAAGCTTCTCGGAAACAGTGCGCAACGCCGTAAAAAACATGCAGGGAATGCAAATAGACCTCTACGAATGGGAATACCTCAAGATCGGAGATCGTAAAGGTCTCCGCATCCAACCTATTTTTGCCCCACCGAAAAAGTGGGTAAAAAAGCCTGAACCAGAGAAGAAAACAGAGCCTAAAGAAAAACCGAAAGTTCCTAAGACCGTGGAAAAACCAGAAAAACCCGAGAAAAAACCGGAAGTGAAAAAGAAGACTCCCCCGCCGGAGCCAAAACCAGAGCCGAAGCCCGAACCTGAGCAGAAAGCCGAGAAGAAAGAAGAACCTTGGATTATTCCTCCGCCTAAACCAGCGAAACCCGAAGAACCAAAGGAAAAACCAGAAAAACCGAAAGAGAAAGAACAGCCAAAAGAATCTCCGAAGAAGGAAAAACCTAAGAAGAAACTGAAGCTTTTCTAGCCGTATTTTCTTCTTTTTTGGTGAGCCTCATTTGCGGATAGGGTTTTTCGTTTGGGAGTATCCTCCCGCCATGGTAGGTGGGCTAGGCACCTACGCAGAGTACATAACCCGGGAGTTCATATCGCTGGGACAGGACGTTACCGTTTTCACGCTTAACCCGGGGAACCTTAAAACAAGAGAGGTCATCAAAGGCGTTGAAATTCACAGACCTTTAATCGCTGATGCTAGCAACGTTTTCCCCATGTTTGTCATAGACGACCTTAAACGTTGGGGCACCAACATTCGGCTTTTCAACGACATATTCATTTATAACATCCTAAGCGCGACCAAATTCATTAACGGGATAATGCGCAAAGAGAAATGTCATTTCGACGTAGTATGCGTTCACGACTGGCTAAGCAGCATAGCTGGAATAATCACGAAGAACGAGACGGAAGTACCCGTAGCTTTTCACGTGCACAGCACGGAATGGGGAAGAAGCGGAGGAAAAGGCTCACAGGTTGTTTCTCACTTGGAGTGGGCTATGGGACAAGCGGCGGACCGCATCGTAACCGTTAGCCACGCCATGAGGGAAGACTTGACGCGGCACGGGTGGCCTAGAAGCAAGATAAGCGTCGTGTGGAACGGAGTTGACCCTGAAAGGTATAACCCGGACAGTTGCAATCCGAAGGATGTGGAGAAGATTCGGGACAAATATGGGGTTCGACCAGACGAGCGTATGGTCTTGTTTCTGGGAAGGCTCACGTGGGTTAAAGGTGTCCGAAACCTTGTTCAAGCTATGCCATTGGTTTTAAAGGAATACCCAAAAACGAAACTGGTTATTCTTGGAAAAGGTGAAGAACAACGCGATGTGGTTGAAACCGCTGCTAGGCTAGGTGTTGAAAGCAACGTTCGATGTTGCTTCGAGTTTGTTCCAGAAGAGGAACGCATACTGCACTATGCTGCGGCAGACTTGTGCGTTTTCCCATCAATCTATGAACCTTTCGGCATAGTAAGCCTTGAAGCCATGTCCATGGCAAAACCGATAGTTGTAGGCGCCAAGGGCGTTGTTGGATTCAAGGAACAAGTAATCTCTTCGGGACCGGAACAAAACGGAGTGCACATAGACGGAAACAGCCCCGAAGACATAGCTTGGGGCATAAAACTCGTTCTAAGCGACATGGACCGCGCCAAAAAGTGGGGTGAAAACGGAAGGCGAAGAGTGTTGCAGTATTTCACTTGGCGGAAGGCAGCAGAACAGACGCTTCAAATCTACAAAACAATGCAGCAAAAAGAAGAAAACGAAAACGCTGCTTGTTTGAAAATGGATTTGAAGGAAAGCCTTGTTAGAATATAAAAAGGGAAAGGAAAGTTAGGAACGCGGTTAGCTCATTCTTTCAGCTGCTTTTTCTAGAGCCACGACGCCGGGTAGCTGTTTGCCCATGAGGAACTCTATTAGGGCGCCTCCGGCTGTGCTGACGTAGCTTATTTTGTCTGCTAAACCGAATTTTTCCAAGGCTGCTATGGTGTGTCCTCCGCCGGCTAATGAGAAGGCGTTGGAAGCTGCGATTTCCTCCAGTATTCGTTTTGTCCCGAAACAGAACTCCTCGTTTTCGAACACGCCTGGGGGTCCGCTTATCACTATGGACTTTGCGTTTCTTATGATTTCGCCGTATTTGTGCGCCGTCTCTGCGCCTATGTCGAAAATCGGATATTCTGTTGGTAGCTCTTCCACCAGTATTTCTTTCCGTTTGCCATCCACTTCGACGGCTAGGTCAACGGGCACCTCGATTTTCCCCGGGTATTTCTGCATCAGCTCTTTTATGCCCGGGACAAGGCTCATGGCTTCCTTTTTCTCCAGGAATTCCATGTTGGGCTTGCCTAGATCATAGCCTTTTGCCACTAAGAACACGTGTCCTACAACTCCGCCCGTCAGTATGTGGTCAGCCACGTTGTTGCCTAGCACGTATCGGGATATATCCAGCGAGTCGTCAGCTTTCGCTCCTCCAAGGATGAAAACGCATGGTTTTTCCGGGTTCTCCAGAACTCGGCTTAAGGCTTTCAACTCACGCTCCATGATTCTTCCGGCGACGCTCGGCAGCACTGCTGTGAAGCCGACTATCGAGGCGTGGGCGCGGTGAGCTGCTGCGAAGGCGTCGTTCACGAAAAGGTCTGCAAGAGGCGCTAGTTTCTGGATAAACTCTGTTTTTGCATGTTCCTCGGGTGAAGCTTTTTTCCTCTCTCCGGGGAAGGTTCGAACGTTTTCTAGGACTAGGATTTCGCCATTTTGAAGCTGTTTGATGGCGTTTTGAGCTTTTTCTCCGAAGACATCGTCCACGTATTTTACGGACTTCCCCAGTATTCTTCCTAGGATTTCAGCGTGTTCTTTCAGCGGTGTGAAGTCGGGCTCGCCGGGTCTTCCCTGATGCGCCAACACTACGACTTTAGCGCCTTTTTCCGCCAGCTCCTTTATCGTTGTGGTTCCATGCGCCTTGATTCTCGTGTCGTCCAGCACCCTTTTTGTTTCCGGGTCTATGGGCGAGTTAAAGTCCACTCTAACCAGAACGGTTTTTCCCTTGACATCTACATCGTCGAGGGTTAAGAGCCTAGGCATCTTCACTAGCCCCAACCGTTGAGCGTCCGAAGCTATTTTGCCATTCTGCAGATTTTCTCTATCATCCGCACCATTTTAACGGAGTAGCCCCATTCGTTGTCGTACCAAGCGAGCACCTTGACTAGGTTTCCGATGACCATTGTGGAGAGTCCGTCTACTATTGCCGAGCGGGGGTCATGTATAAAGTCAGACGAGACCAGCGGTTCTTCCGTATAGCCTAAAATTCCTTTCAACTCGCCTTCGGCGGCTTCCTTGAACGCGGCGTTAACCTCTTCTTTTGTCACTTCTCTCTCAAGCTCCGCCGTGAAGTCCACAATGGAAACCGTGGGCGTTGGAACTCGTAGGGCAAGCCCGTTCATTCTTCCTTCAAGCTCTGGCAAAGTTAAGGTCGCCGCAACCGCTGCGCCCGTCGTTGTTGGAATGATGTTGAACGCTGCAGACCTCGCCCGCCGTAGGTCTCTGTGCTGCATGTCGAGAAGCCTCTGGTCGTTTGTAACCGAGTGAACCGTGGTCATCAAGCCTTTTCGTATGCCGAACTTGTCGTTCAATACTTTGGCTACCGGCGCAATGCAGTTGGTTGTGCAAGAAGCCAGAGAAATTATGTGATGCTTATCCGGGTCATACATGTTGTCGTTTACGCCGTACACCACAGTTAAGTCAGCGCTTGGCGCTGGACGCATAGGCGCCGAAACAAGAACTTTTTTCGCTCCCGCCTGCAAGTGCTTCGCAGCGTCTTCCCTTTTTCTGAATCTTCCCGTGGATTCCACAGCCAAATAGACGCCCATGTCAGCCCAAGGAAGCTTCGCCGGGTCGGGCTGAGCCAAAACTTTTAGCTCTTGTTTGACGACGCCGTTCTTCTTTATTAGAATAACGTCTTCTTTGGCTTCCACATCGAAAGGTAGAGGCCCATGCACCGTGTCGTGTTTTAGGAGAAAAGCCAGTGTTTTGGCGTCTGTCAAGTCGTTGACAACCGCGAAGTCTATTTCTGTTCCAGTTTCTAAAGCCGCTCTGAATAGTAGCCTACCTATTCTTCCAAATCCGTTGATTGCTACTTTTGCTGCCAATTAAATCACCTTTTACGAGAGCTTAATTTTCATTGATTTACTTAATTAATTTTCCGATGTTTCATCTAAGCTTTCTTAGCGCTATTTCGGCTGCTAGAA
>QMXC01000051.1 GCA_003661945.1 Candidatus Bathyarchaeota archaeon
TCTCAGCGTAATATTCTAGGTGCCCCGAAGTTTTCCAAAGTTCGCCTCGAGCTATATGCGGCGTACAAACGAGACGGTAACCATTTCTTAGATGTTCTCTCTCCCACACGTTTCTTATTATTCTGCGTATCAGTGCACCCTTTGGATGCCAAAGAACCAGCCCTGCTCCAATTTCTGGATTTATCGAAAACAAGTCTAACTGTTTGCCGATTTTCCGATGGTCGGCTGGAAACCTAGAAGCCTTGGGTTTATCTTCGAGAATTCCAGCGTTTTTGAGGGTTTTCCTTTTATTTAACCGTTCGGGAGAAGGTCTAGGTTTCTGTTTCTAAATCACCCATTTTCCAAACCCTCACATTTTAGAGGGAGCCTTTCCAAGATAAATGTTTAGTTTTATTGTATGATGAAAGTAATTTCTTCAACCAGCGTTTCTGGAACTATGTTTCTTTTTCCCCTCCTGTTTAGGGAGACAAATCCGAGTTTTTTAAGGGCTTGTAGGTCTTGGTAGACGTTTTTCACGTCTCTTCTGAGTTTTTGGGCTAAGTCATTTATGGATTCTATCCGTAGTTTCGCCAGTGTTATGAGCAGCTCTATCCGTTTAGGCGTAAGTGAAGCTACCTCTGCTGGTGTGAACTCCTTCACTTCCTCCACTGTATAGTCGAGTTCCCCGCTTTCCACATATCTCCGATATGCGTGGGTAAGCTCAGCCCACTCAAAATAGGCGCTTTCCTCTTTCGAACCCAGCTTTTTCGCTAGGAAGCGCTCTTCAAACTCATCGAAAGACATTTCGAAACGCCTTTCGAACTCCCGAATTCTCCGCGATATTTCTTCTATCTTTAGGTTTCGAACTATTCTCACAAGCATAGCTAAACTTGTAAAACGTATTTTAGAAATTTTAGAATTTTGGTTTCAACGCCATAGAAGTAGATTTTATGTTTGCCTAAGCGTGAAAGTGAATGTGTCTGTCTTTTGATCGTAGTGGGATTCTTCGCAAACCATCTGTTTCTGGAAATACTCTGAGAAAATTCCCGCCCACAGCGAAGTTATGCAACGCTTAACCGAGCCTTTAATCTTCTTAAACGGAGGGTTTTTCACCGTTATCTCAACGTAGGGGCGTTTCTTACCTATAATTGTGAAGTTTAACACGCCCAAGCCCATCTCAGCATTGATTTTCGCCAGTTCCTCCAATACCTTCCCCTTCTCCGCATCGCCTATTTTTTCCGTGAGATTCTTCAATAGTTGGCAGCCGTATCCATACCACATGTGATGGACAACCACTTCGGCTCCGGTTCCAAGCATTTCATCTAGTTTTTCGCAGCAAGAGACTATGTCGAGGAGAACTCCTCTCTGTCCCATAACCACAATTTCGCCTTGTTCCGGACTAAACTCAACTTTTTCTTTCTTTTTCATACTTTCAGCTCCTTTGTAAACGTGTACAACGCGGTTACCATTACAATGTAACTCCAAAGCCAGAAAAGCTCCAAAGGATGACCCGGATAAAAGCTTCCGTGCAGCTCTGTGTACGCGAATAAGACGTCTGCTACTGTATGCAAAATGATTCCGAAACTTACGAGGAAAAAGGGAACTGTTAGTTTTCCCTTCCAAAAAGTCAAAATCGCCAGTAATGAAAGGGTGAACAACGTAATATCTAAAAACGGCGTAAAAATCCGCAATGCAAGCGTCACAACGTCTCCTTCAAAAGGAGTAGACGAGAAAAGGAACACGTAAAAAACTATGAGTCCGAAAACAACCACGACTACGAGCGCGCTTATCAGCTCCTTCCATGAAACCTCCAACCTAAAAAGTCTCAAAACACCTGTCAACGTGAGGAAAAAGGCGGTGAACACGCCGAAGTTCAGTATGCCCGCTTCGACAGGAAAAGTTTCTCCCCGTGTGACAGCCATAATGCTCCATAAAACGTCCGCGAAAAAAAGTAGCGCTACTGCGACAAACATACAGAGCCATATCCGCTGGAAGGGGTCTCTTCGGCTGTATCCATAGGTTTTCAATAGAAACGTGGCTATGGCAAAAGCAGCGCCGCTCGTGAGCGGGAAAATTACATGAGAGAGCATTCCTATTAAGCCATTGCTGTTTTGGAAACCAACATAGATTAAGGCTAAGATAACCGCGTAAGTCATGCTTGAAGCATATACGCGACGCATTTAAATCTCAATCCTCATTATCGCCATAAATATATAAAATTTACATGGCTCTCCAGAAAGTTTTTAAAAGTTATAAACGCACCATACCCGAGGGCTGACGAGGAATGCGTGTGGAAAAGCTGGATGAACATACTTATGCTATCGACGTTGAACCGTGCAACGTGAAAGGCTTCATCTCCGCCTATTTGATCAAAAAGGAAAAAACAGCCATAATCGAGTCTGGACCAGCATGCTCGGTTAAACACCTTCTCTCCAGCCTTGCAAAGCTCGGGGTAAATCCGGAAAAAGTCAACTACTTGCTCGTGACGCATATTCATTTGGACCATGCGGGTGGCTCGGGAACGTTGTTGCGGGGTTTTCTGCCTAACGCGCGGCTGGTTGTGCATCCGCGAGGAGCCAAGCACGTGGCTAATCCCGAAAAGCTTTGGGTTATGGCTAGAAAGGCTCTAGGTAAAGTGGCTGAAATGTATGGTGCACCGGAACCAGTTCCCGAAGACAAGATTGTCGAGGCTTACGACGGCATGACTATTGACCTAGGCGGAGGCGTTAAACTCGAGGTTTTGGAAACGGTGGGTCACGCTTCGCATCACTTAAGCTTTTATGAGTCTTCTTCGGGTAGGATGTTCAGCGGGGACTCAGCGGGAATTTATATCCCTGATTTAGACGTTATTGTTCCAACAACGCCTGAGCCGTTCTATTTGGACGCTGCTTTGGACTCGATTCAAAAAATGAAGAACGTGCATCCACGTTTCCTTTGTTATACGCATTTCGGCTGTGTAGAAAACGCCTCGAAATGGCTTGAAGCTTACGCTTCGCAGTTGAAGCTCTGGGAAAAAATCGTTCGTGAATGCTTGCTTAAAGGTGAGGGGTTAGAGACCATGCGGAAGAGGATAATTGACGAGGACAACTACACCGGCAAGGCTGCGAATCTAATGTCTTCCCATCCTATTATGGGTCGAGGGATGCTTCTGCAGAACATTCAAAGCTTCGTGGAGTATGTGAAAAGAAACATGAAGGCTAAATGAAGGTTTAATGTTTTGAGACTATTTTGATGTTGTCCACTAGCGTTGGGGGAACATAAGCCCTGTACAGCGTTGCCCGTGTTTCGCTTCCTATGGCTACTATGTTTTTCAAAGCTTCGAAAACGTTGCCTGATATCATTGTTTCCTTCAACGCGTGTTTTACTTCGCCGTTTTCTATGAAACTGGCTTGTTTTGCTATGCCTGAGAACTCCCCGCTTTCGGGTCGAACGTTTCCGCTGAACCGGCGGACAATTATTCCCTTGTCGATTTCTGAGATCATCTGTTCTAAGGTTTTGTCGCCGGGCTGAATTATCATGTTTGAGGATAGGACCGTGGGGAGCGTCGTGTAATCTTGTCTATAAGCGTTTCCGGTTGAAGCCGTATTCGCCTTGTTTGCTGTGAAGGAGTTGTGGAGGAATCCTTTGAGCACTCCTTTGGTTAGGATTTCGGTTTTCCTTCTGGGCACTCCTTCGTCGTCGAACGCTGAAGAATAAACGCCGAACGGGAGCAATCCGTCATCTACGACGTTCAGCACAGGCGAAGCTACTTCTTCGCCGATTTTTTCAGCCCACAAGCTTCGTTTCCGCTGAACGTTCTCCGCGTTTACGCTGTTCGTTATAGTATAGGCTAAAACCGCTGCCGCTGGGTCTGTGTCGAGCAGAACCTTACCCGTGAAGCTTGGAACGGATTTCGGGTTAAGCGAAGCGACAGCTTTCTCCGCTGCTTTTTCTCCGAGTTGAGTTGGCGACAGCTTTCCAAGAGACCTTGTGATTTCATATTCGAAAACCATGCTTGAGGCTTTTCCCATCTCCTTCGCTATGCACACGAGGTAACAGCTGAAAACCGTAGCCTTTTCCACGCAGCTTATTCCATGCGTGTTCGCGATGGCTGTTTCACCAGTTGCAGCCGTAAATTTCCCATCGTCTATCGCCGCCCTTTTGTCTTTCTCCTTCACGGCTTCTGCGGCTTGAATGGCAAGGTTTAGAACGTCTGTGCCTTGAAGCTCCGCGATTTTCGGGTCGAAGATTCCCTCGGGCGACGTTGGAGTTTCAGCCGTTTTTGGAAGTGAAATCCAGTCTGGATTCGGCGCAGAAGCCCTTGCTAGGGCGAAAGCTGCTTCGCATGCCTTTTCTATTTCCTTTTCCGATAGCGTAGACGTGTAGGCAAATCCGAGCTTCTTATCCTTAACTAGGCGTACGCTTATCCCTTCGTGAATTTTTGTCCTTTCGCTTTGAATTTCCCCTCTTTCCAGAACTATTTCGACTACGCGTTGTTTTTGGGCGTAGGCTTCAGCTTCGCTTGCGCCGAGCTTTTCGCATTTTCTAACAGCGTATTCCACGCGGTCTTGTAGGCTCATTTTATCTTCCTCCCAGCAAGAGTTTGGTTCTTAGGCTTGCTCCCCCCATTCCCACATAGTTCACCTGTTCTTTTCCGCACATTCCTATGCGCATTAGGAAGTCTTTTCCAACGGCGTCAACGTTTTTTAACACTTCGAAGGCGTTTCCGCTTATGGTTACTCCTCGGTAAGACTCGGCGAACTCGCCGTTCCGTATTTTTACGGCTTCCTGCGTTCCGAACATGAACTCGCCTGTGAAGTCTGCTTGTCCGCTGAGCCCGCCTTTGAGGAAGAATCCGTCTTTTATCGTTTCAGCGAGTTCCTCCAGTGAATAGTCGCCAGCCTCGATGTAGGTGTTACGCATTCTTATTATCGGGTCGTACTCGAAGGTCCATGCCCTCGCGTTTCCGGTAGGTTTAACGTTGAATTGGCATGCTGTTTCTCTTGAGTGCAAATAGCCTTTGCAAACTCCTTTGTCGATTATGACCGTTTTCTCCGTAGGCACTCCTTCATCGTCGTATTTCATAGTTCCAAAACCTCGTGGGAACATTCCATCATCGATTAGGGTTACTTTTTCCGAAGCTACTTTTTCACCGATTTTGCCCGCTAGGAAGCTTCCACCATACACCAAATCAGCTTCAGAACAGTGTCCAACAGCCTCATGCGCCAAAAGCCCGACGATGCGGTTTTCAAGGATAACCGGGAAGACTCCTCCCGGCGCAACTCTCGCTGACGCCAGCTTGTCAGCTCTTTCAGCTGCTTTTCTTCCAGCCTCTTCTAAGGGTGTTTCATCCAAGATTTCGAGCCCGCACTGGGCGCCTATGCTCTCGTAGGCTGAAGCGATGCTGCCTTTCTCCATAGCTACAACCATGACGCCGCCATAGCAGCGAACAATTCTCTGCGAAATCCGGGAGCCTTCGGAGCTGAGAAACTCCAGCTTGTCGTCGATTATCCTTAATGCCACGTTGTCTGAAACTATCCTAGGCGAAAAGCTTCGAACTTCCTTATCTACGTCTATCGCTAAACGAACGAGTTCCTCCTTGTCTGCTTTCGCCGGGTCTTTATGCATAGGCGTCTCATAGCTGTCCTCGTAAGCGTCCACCGTGCCTAAGTCCACTCGGCGTTTTTTTAGGGGTTTCGAAGCCCTCGCGAGGCTTGCAGCGTCTTCAATAATTTTCGTGACATCTTTCTTTTCCAAGCTTGTTGTCGAGGCGAAGCCCCAGCTTCCGTCGATTAGAACTCGGGCGCATGCGCCTTCGGTTACGCCGCAGTTCACAGCGTCCATTTTTCCATCCTTAACGGTTATGGTGAGCATTTCCCTTCTGTGGTGTCGCATCTCAACGTAGCCGCCGCTCCAGTTTTTTAGGCATTCTGAAAGAAGGTCTAACGCCACAGTTTTCACCTTCAATCGTTCTTGTTACATAGCTGGATAGAACGATAAAAACTTTAACCACGAACTTCTTTGGTCTAGACGCCAAAATTGTTTATATTCCACGCTTTTCCCTTCTATTCCAGAAGGGAGAAAAATGTCACGGATTCACGTTCCACTTGAACAGATAAGCGAATACGTCTGGCGAATCCCGCAGAAATACAAGCCGGGAATGAGGGTTCCAGGCATAGTCTACGCAGACGAAGACCTTCTCCAGAAAATGAGGACAGACCGAACTCTTGACCAGTGCGCTAACGTTGCGCATCTGCCCGGAATCTATAAGTGTGCCATCACGTTGCCCGACGGGCATGAGGGATACGGCTTCCCCATAGGCGGGGTAGCTGCAACGGACTACGATGAAGGCGTAATTAGCCCGGGCGGAGTTGGCTACGACATAAACTGCGGCGTTCGCCTCGTGAGGACAAACTTTTCGGAAGAAGACGTTCGCCCTAAACTGGCGGAGCTTACAAACGCGATTTTCAACAATGTTCCATGCGGCTTGGGAAGCAGACGTAAAGACTTCCGTGTAACAAGCCACGAACTGGATAGGCTTCTGATGGAAGGGGTTCAATGGGTAATCGACAAGGGACTGGGCTGGGATGAGGACGTAAAACACTGCGAAGAAAAGGGATGCATGGAAGCAGCAGACCCGGATAAGGTTTCGACGACTGCTAAAAACCGTGGATTAACCCAGATAGGCACACTAGGCTCTGGAAACCACTTCTTAGAAATCCAGAAAGTAGACAAGATTTTCGACGTTAAAACAGCGAAAGCCTTCGGAATCGAACATGAGGGACAAGTAACCGTTATGATTCACTGCGGCTCCAGAGGATTCGGACATCAAATATGCTCCGACTACCTCCGCGTCATGGAAAGAGCTGTTCATAACTATAAGATTTCCTTGCCCGACCGGGAGCTTGCGTGTGCGCCGGGAAACAGTAAAGAAGCTGAGGATTATTACAGCGCCATGGCGTGCGCCGTGAACTACGCGTTTTCCAACCGTCAAGCCATAATGCACTGGGTGAGACAAAGCTTCGAAAAAGTTTTTGGAAAACCCGCTGAAACAATGGGGCTTCACTTAGTATACGATGTCGCGCATAACATAGCTAAAATCGAAACCCACAAGGTCGATGGCGGAAAGCGAAAAGTCTGGGTTCACCGTAAAGGCGCGACAAGAGCTTTTCCACCGGAACATCCGGAAATCCCCGCTGACTACCGAAGCGTCGGCCAGCCCGTGCTCATTCCCGGAAGCATGGGAACAAGCTCATGGCTCCTCGTAGGAACGCCCAAAGCAATGGAACTAACCTTCGGCTCAACAGCACACGGCGCCGGAAGAATGATGAGTCGAGCAGCAGCAAAACGACGTTTCTGGGGCGGAGACATAAAAAAGGCGTTGGAACAACGCGGAATAGCCGTGAGAGCAGCAAGCGCCGTCGTGCTAGCTGAAGAAGCCGACCCTGCCTACAAAAACGTTGACAAAGTCGTCGAAGTAAGCCACAACGTCGGAATAGCCACCAAAGTAGCTCGACTAGTCCCCCTAGCCGTAGTCAAGGGGTAATTTTCACAGCAAACA
>QMXC01000052.1 GCA_003661945.1 Candidatus Bathyarchaeota archaeon
CTGAGCAAGATGAAACTTTGGCTGAATCCTTCCGGAGACAAATGCCTATAATAATCGCTAAACATCAGAAGGTGCTCCGCGGCATTTCCTCTGTTGGCGTTCGGAAGATACTGTATTACTTGGAGAGGGACATTGACGGCTACGGAAAGATTGACCCTTTGATGTTTGACCCGTATGTTGAGGACATAAGTTGCAGCGGCGTCAACAAACCAATATACCTATGGCATAGACGTTACGAGAACATCCGAACAAACGTTATCTTCCGAGATGAAGAGGAACTCGACGACTTCGTTATGAAAATAGTTCATAAGGCTGGAAAACACGTAAGCATAGCCTTTCCAATCGTCGACGTAACGCTTCCGGAGAAACACCGTTTAGCCGTGTCTTTCGGAAGAGAAACAACGCCTTCAGGAACGAGTTTCACTATACGAAAGTTCCGTAAAGACCCTTTCACCATAATCGACCTCATCGCAAACGAAACAATCGACGAAACCATAGCCGCATACCTGTGGCTTCTAATGGAAAACAAAATGTCAGTCATGATAATCGGCGCAACCGGAGCTGGCAAAACCACAGCCCTAAACGCGATTGCATGCCTCATCAGACCGAACTACAAGATAATTTCCGTTGAAGAAGTTGCGGAAATAAACCTTCCCCACGAGAACTGGACTTCCACAATTGCCCGCTCGGGATTCGGCGCTGAAAGCGAAGGCGAAATCACGCTTTACGACCTAATTAAATCCGCTGTTCGGCACCGTCCAGACCTAATAATCGTAGGCGAAGTTCGAGGTGAAGAAGCCTACGTGCTATTCCAAGCCCTAGCCACGGGACACGGCGGACTATGCACGTTGCACGCAGAAGACGTAGATACAGCTATTAAACGGCTAACACAGCCGCCTATGAACATTCCCCCGTCTATAATTCCGTTGATGAACTGCGTAATCGTGGTAAAACACGTTCGGACACCGGTTTTCCTCGAAACAGGGAAGAGGCTTTCCAGCCGAAAGTTCATATGTGTTTCGGAGATAAAGGACGCTAATTCCTTCCACGACGTTTTCACGTGGAATCCTTCGACGGACGTTTTTCAGGAAAAGCTTGAACAAAGCTATTTGCTGAACAAAATGGCTTCGAGTTTAGACATTCCAGTGGAACGTTTAATCGACGAGCTAGAATACCGAAAGAAAGTTTTGTTGCACATGGTTGAACACAACATCCGCGACTACCGCAGCGTCAACAAGGTCTTAAGCAAGTATTACCATAACCCTCAGCTTTTCGAAAAAGAGTTCTTCGAAAAACATGGGTGGCGAACCAAACAATGACTCTTTCTTTAAAGCCTCCCAAAATATTCGGCTGGATGATTAACTTTTTCGTGAAACAGCAGTCCAGCGAAGTTGACAGGGAGCTTCCTTTCGTAGCGTTGCTTTTCACGATTTTAGCAGCCAGCGGAGTTTCCCTATATGATAGCTGGAAAAAACTCGCTCGAATACCGCTTCTACCACGGCTCCAACGTGAAGCCAAAGACGTCGTTAGACGTGTTGAAGTTCTCGGAGAAGACCCGCTGATGGTTATGCAGAAAAAGGCGCAGGAAACTCCTTCCAAACAGTATCGAGAGTTTCTGGCCGGATATGTTTCTTCGGTAAAAAGCGGTGGAGACGTTGTCAGCTTCCTAAAGAGCAAGCTGCGCTCTATTTTCGAGGTTCAAAGCGCAGCCGCTATACGTTCGGTTGAAAAACTGGGCACTCTTGTTGAAGCTTATGCGGTGATGCTAATCGTTACATTATGCACCTACATACTTTTCGTCGTTGTTTCCGCCACCAATTTTTTCGAGCTGAACCGAATGGGTGAGACACCTACACTTTCACAGCCTACCTTGTACTTTCTTATATTCGGGGCAACCCCCCTCATATCCATAGTTTTCATAGCGGTAGCACACACGGCTCGAAAAAGCAACCTTATGAATATCAAACCTGTATACTACTTGGCTATCCCCCCAGCAGCCATCGTAGCCATAGTCCTAGCAGCAGCCTACCACATACCTGCATTGCAGTTTCTAGTCGAGCCTAATACTCTTCCATTGTTTGTTACTATCTGCTTATGCGCAATATCGTTTCCATCAGCCATAGCCTACCTAAGGCTTGAAAGAATAAACACGGCGGCAGAAGAAGCTATGCCCAGCTTCCTGAGAGATGTAACCGAAGCGAGAAAAATAGGGTTATCCCCCGAAAAAAGCATAGTCCACGCTACAAAACGCGCCGGATACGGAAAGTTTTCCGAGGTCCTAGAACTTATTCGAAGCCAGATGGAATGGGGAATCTCCCTCAGAAAAATCTTCAGAAACATAAGGAAACGAATTCAGACGTGGCCTGTGCTGGTTAACTTTCTGATTCTGGTGGAGACGATTAAAATAGGCGGAGGCTCTGCAGCTGCGCTTGAGACTTTAACAGAGTACGGTGAAAAGCTTCGGGACGTTGAGGTGAACAAGCGTTCGTTGCTGAAGCCCTATACGATTCTTGCTTTTGTTTGGAGCATTTTAATAGCCATAACTACGACTATCGTAGCCATGACGTTGTTTGTATTAACACAGATTTCCCTCCCTGGCTCAACAGCTATTCCCGCTGAAAACATGCTGCATGGAATAAGCATTTTCTCCGTAGGAATAATTCTGCAATGCTGGATTTCAGGTTTTTTCATCGGTAAAGTAAACAACGGAACGTTGGCGGCTGGCTTTAAATATTCTATACTGCTGACAGTTACGGCCTACGTGTCTCTATGGGTTTCCCGAGATTTTCTCGGAGGAATGTTTGGCCTAGTATCCTAGCCCGGGGGAGGATGAACCGTGCCAACGGCTTCCATCGACACTTTCTTCGCGTGCTCCCTCATGACGATACTCGTACTATCAGCTATGGCTGGGCTGTCCACAACCCTCTCTCCCTATTTAACCTGTTCTTTCAACGAAGGCGGAAAGGAACGTTGCATCCAAATAGCTAAATATATGCTTCTAAGCTCCGGGGTTCCGCCTAACTGGGGGGAAAACGGAGAAATAACTCCTGAGTCCTTTGGTTTAGCTGAAATTGGCGAAGCAGAAGCTTATGCATTAGATGTCGACAAGGTTTCAAGGTTAAACTCGGAAAACGCTTACGCATTATCCTATTCCGAACTACGTGAGTGTTTTGGAATCAGCGATGTTGCCTTCAAAATATCCATTAAGCCGGTCTTCGAAGTTCAGGTAAACATGAGTTCGAAAACCGTCGCGGAAACCAGCACAGTTTACACTTTCGAAATAACTACTGCTAAGGCTGGACTACCAGTTCCCACACTGGTTAAAGGCTACGTGGTGGCTGAAGACTACGTTAATTCAACTCAATCTCTGGTTTCGCAAGTCGGACAAGTAACAATTAACGTGTCGATTCCAAACACATCTTCCGGCCAAGCTGTGCTTGTCCTATTTGCAAGGCACGCCTTTAATCCGCAAATCTCTTCCTTTGCCGTGTACTATTTCCAACATAACTCGGAGGAGCCTCTCCAGGAGAACAGTTTCCTTCGCTTGAGCCCTCTGAACTACACGTTAACCGTTTCGCAGCAAGTTTCCACCGCTAATATCTCGAAGGCTTACGCGTTCACCTTTAATTACTGGCGTGAGCTGGCGGAGGTTCAAAACAGCGGAGAATCTATTCAATATAGTATCCCGCGACTGCTTGACCCATCGCCTTTCGTTCTCGTTGTCACGGGGCGAAATTCTACGCGTTTCTTTGTTGAATACGTGAGCTACCCGCAGATTCCATTAGAAATAGGTGCGGATTTCGATAGTTCTTTCACACGGACGAATCTGGAAGTTGTTCAACAGCTTGTAGTCATAAACCAAGCGGTGTATGAATTCATGGTGGTTTATGGGGCGCCCGGGCTATGATTAGAAACGAAAAAGCGCAGGTGAGAATTTTAGAGGCTTTCTTAGCGGTTCTGCTCATTTTCTCATCTTTTGTTGTCTCCGATAGCTTGTTCACCTCGACGAATATTTCACGTAACGAGGGATTGGAGTCTTTGGGCATGCAAGCCCTACTTACGCTTGACAGCGAAGGGGTTCTCGGGAAAATGATTGAGGAAGGAAACTGGACAGGAATCCGGGAATCTTTAAAAGCAGTTTTACCTTCAAGCGTTGCTTTTAACCTTACAGTCTACGATGATTCCGGACATAAGCTTAACGATGCTCCCATTTCCAGCAACGTTTTAGAAGGCTCCGAGCTTGTATGCGTAGAATATCTTTGTGCAAGCAGAAACCCACGTTTCAACTGTTACGTTTTACGGTTGCAGTTAGCGGTGATTAAATGAGGCTGCAAACATTCTCGAGGCATAATTCCGGTCAGGTTTTGATAGCTGCAGCCCTAGCCATTGCCTTAATAATCTGTTCCGCTACAATGTATGTTCACGAAGTTGCTAAGCCTTCTGGAAACGTGCATCGCGAATTTCTCAGCGAGTTCGTTCTCGCAGTAAAGCACGGTTCTAAAAATGTTCTGGTAAGTTCTTTGGCAAACGTTTCTGTTGGCGGGGAAAACTCTGTTTTGCGTGCAAACTTAGAACGCTGGTGCAGCCTTGTGGAGAAACAATACGTTTTCGGCGAATGCCTTCTCAGCTTCTCGCTCTCCAACAGTTCGCCGTACATGAACGGCTTTTACATAAACTGGACCAACAAGGGATACGGAATCTCAAGCGCAGCAGCCAATTTCATCCTAAATATTCACGGCGACGAGGCAACCGCTGAAATCAGCTATCAAACTGTTGTTTCCCTTCGTTTGGTTGTTAATGGAACCAGCGAGTCCCTAGGGCCGGAACGGACAAGAGTGAATCTTACCTTGCAAGTGTCCAACGAAGCTGCGAACACGTTAGCCAAAAACATAACCGTCTATTACCGTGACGGTGCAACATGGGTTCAAGCAAATAGTTCAAACAATCTTTTAGTTGTTGATTACGGTAACGGAACATACCGGATATCTTTTTCGGCGTCCATTCCGCCGGAAAACGTTAGGGTTTCCACACGGGTTTTTGACACGCGGGAAATTCTAGCGGTTGCTAACGCAACTTGTAGTTACGTCTAAAATTCGAGTAGCTTATATAACTCCTCCCCCGTTTTCATTAGAGGCGAACATTTATGCACATTGACTCGTTCACTCCTCAAACGTGGAAGAATCTCTACACCGTTTTGAAGCTGGCTGAACTCGGAGCACACAAGCGAACCGCTAGAATATCTACGGCTTATCTCGCTGAGAAAATGGGCGTCTCGCAGCAGACAGCGTCTCGAAACCTGATAGAACTTGAAAGGAAAGGGTGGATTAAACGAGTAATCACTCCGAAAGGATGCTTGATAAAGCTGTCTGAAGCGGGCATTACACAACTAGAGAAGTTGCACTCCGCTTTGCGGCTTATAATGGAGGCAACCTATCCGCCGTCGCTGACTTTGGAAGGCACGGTTTTCACGGGATTAGGTGAAGGCGCCTACTATGTTTCTCTGCCTAATTATCGAAGGCAGTTCATCGAAAAGCTTGGGTTTGACCCGTTTCCCGGAACCCTAAACCTCAAACTAACAAGCGAGTATGATATTCGAACTCGTAAGGAACTCGAAGCCTATCCCGGAATAGAAATCGAAGGTTTCAGGAACAAAACGCGAACCTACGGTTCAGGAAAATGTTATCCCGCCATCATAAACAACGCTGTCAAAGGCGCAGTTGTGTTCGCTTTTCGAACACATTACGACCACACAGTCATCGAAATAATCGCGCCGGTATCCCTTCGGAACAAGTTGAAACTCAAGGATGGACAAAAAGTTAAAGTCGAAATACTCACGCTTCCGTAAAAGCTTATGGAACGGTAACTGAATACCTGTAAACAATATGCTTCATACGGCTTTTAGCCAACAAATAACCAATAACCAAACCTGCAGCTAAACCGCCAAAGTGCGCCAGCACGTTCACCCGAGGGTCGCTGCTCGTCATGAACATCAAGAAAAACGAGTAAATAAGCGCCCCAAAAACCGACTGCCCAAAAGACCTCCGCAAATACATCACAACCGCGCCGAATAGCCCAAAAATAGCGCCAGAAGCCCCCGCAGAAATCGTGTACGGACGCATCAAAAGCGTAAGCAGATTTCCAGCAAGCCCGGAAAGAAAATAAACAGCGAAGTATTCTCCGAGGCTAAACATTTCCTCCGCTCTAAGCCCGAAGATAAGTAAAAAGAACATGTTGCCCAACAAATGAAGCAGGTTCAAATGCACAAACATAGATGTAACGAGCTGCCAGTGCCAACCGTTAAGCACTAAAAAATTCACCTGCCCATACTGTATAAGCACCTCGGTGCTTGTCTCGAAAAAACTCCCGCTTAAAACCGATGTATAAACATAAACCGCAAGGTTCACGGCTATCAGCATATACGTGGGCATATAGTCTTTACATTGTCTTGCCATCAACACCGTTTTACCTCTGGAACGTTTCGATGATCTTCCTTTTGATGTCAGATGAACTGTTAAGCTCGTCCTTTCCGAATTTACCTATTCGAACAATTTTAATGTTCCATCCCTTGGCTTGAATGAGCTTCCGCAACTCTTCTTCGATGCCTTTCTGGTCATATCCAACAGCAATAACGTCGGGCTTCACTTTTTCTATCACCTTTTCCATGCTAAACTCCTCAAATCCCAGCAAGGCTATGTCAACAGCCTTCAACGCCTCCACCAACGCTCTACGATGTTCCTCCGGAACAACAGGACGCTTACCCTTCCTCTTCTCTACGGTAACGTCGCGGGCAACTATGACTATTAACTCAGCGTTTTCACCTCCAGCCTTTTTCGCCTCTTCAAGGAACTTCACGTGCCCCATGTGCAACAAGTCGAACACACCAGCTGCAAGGACAACTTTTCTGTCTCCAGCCATTCTTCTCTATATCCCCCTTCACGGCTCTCTACACTCTCCTCCGACTTCCATATTCAAAACCTTTTCCTTTTCTTGCCAGCAAGTTTTATCTTCCCTGTAACAAACATTAAAAACGGGGATTTCCATGTTCGAATGTAACTATAAAGGCGTCGTTGTTCGCGTTGTCCAAGGCGACATTACCCGACAGAAGGCTGATGCAATTGTGAACCCGGCTAACAGCCGTTTGATAATGGGTGGAGGCGTAGCTGGAGCCATCAGACGTGCTGGCGGAAAAGAAATACAGGATGAAGCGCTTCGATACGCCCCCGTGCCCGTTGGAAAAGCCGTCGCAACCACAGCTGGAAAACTCCCAGCTCGCTACGTTATACACACCCCGACGATGCCCATGCCCGCAATGAGAATAAGCGAAGAAAACATCAAATTAGCTATGAAGGCAGCACTCCAATGCGCAGAAACACTGCACATACGCTCCATAGCTTTCCCGGGACTAGGCACAGGTGTCGGAGGAATTCCCATACAAAAAGCAGCACAAATCATGACACAACAACTTAAAAACCACGTAGACCAAGGAACAAGCCTACAACAA
>QMXC01000053.1 GCA_003661945.1 Candidatus Bathyarchaeota archaeon
AAGGCTACAAAGTTGTGGCATGCTACGACCCGTACTGCATTCATCACAGACCTGAAAACGTCTGGACCTTGAGGGGAAGCATAGAAATAATCGCTGACGCTTTCAGGTGCGGCTCGCTCCGTAAGATTCCGGAGATGATTCTCGCCTACGGCTTCTACACAGCCTACGTAGTTTACAGGGGACTAGTGCAAAAAATCGGAGCGTAATGGCTCAAGCACGTTTTCCTAGCGCCAGCCACAAGTGGTCACTTCTAGGTCGCACGAGCTCGGTTTCAAAGCCATCCTTGCGTACGAGAATGCGCTTTTTAGGATTGTCCAATGTTTCGCCGATAATTGAGGCTTTTATTCCGTTTTTCCTCAGTTTTTCAAGGATTTTCGCCGCGTATTGTTTTTTCGTGGCGATTAGAAGCGCTCCGGAGCTTATGAGTTGAAGCGGGTCTATCTGGAAAAACCGGCAGATTTCAAGGGTTTCCTCGGCTACTGGAAGCTTTTCCTCAAAAATTTTTACGCCTACGTTGGAAGCGTCCGCCAACTCGTGGATTCCCCCAGCTACCCCGCCTTCAGTTGGGTCGTGCATCGCCGTGACTCCTCCAGTTTCAAAAGCCAGCAACGCTTCTTTAACAACGCTTATGGACTCGAAAAAGCTTTTAGCATTGCTCAACAGTTCGTTGTCGACTTTCCCTCGAAGCTGGGCTTCCATGTCATTGGCGAGAATTGCCGTGCCCTCGATTCCCACGGTCTTCGTCAGTATAAGCTTGTTTCCAGGCTCGGCGCCTCGTGATGTAACGTAGTGTCCTCTTTTTGTTATTCCAACTATGCATCCGACGATTATGGG
This sequence comes from Candidatus Bathyarchaeota archaeon, assembly GCA_003661945.1. Classification (GTDB taxonomy): domain Archaea; phylum Thermoproteota; class Bathyarchaeia; order Bathyarchaeales; family UBA233; genus UBA233. The sequence goes on from QMXC01000053.1 coordinate 835, forward strand.
ATGCGTTAGCCCCGGGGTTATTTCGCAGTGTCCCCCTATGATGGAGATTTCCAGTTTTTTCGCGGCTTCGTCCATTTGAGCGCAGAGGTTTTCTATGGTTTTTTCGCTGGTTTTCTCCGGCAGTAGCATGCAGGATGCAAAGAAGCTTGGGTGAACTCCAAAAGTGGCTATGTCGTTTGCGTTTATGTTTACGGCGAGCCATCCTATACGTTCTAAAGCGCCGGTAATCGGGTCTGTTGAAACCACGATGGATGATTCGCCTACGTCGATTACGGCGCAGTCCACTCCAAGCGAGGGTCCAACAGCAACTTCTTTTCTTTTGACGCCTAGATGTTTGAAAACTATCTTTTCGAGAATTTCAGGTGGAATTTTCCCGAAAGCAAACCTCAATGCCTGCGTCCCTCGGTGGCTATTTCTGCCGTAGATACGGAAGTGTTCGCCAAATAATCTTGGCAATAGGTAAAGCTATTGTTGCGCCTATTATCATTTGCCCAATGTTCACCGGAATTTCAGCCACGGCGGCTACTCCCATGAAAAACTGTTCGTAGAGGAAATAACCGAGAACCATGATGAAACCACCGGTCATTATGGAGAAAACCGTCCAGCCCAGCTCCGGGTCAGCTATAAAGCCTACAGCTGCTATGGAAACCGCCACAGCGACGCCTAGGAAAATCCAAAACCATGCGGGAACACAAAACGTGAAAGCTCCCAATCCTAGGGTAAGTTCTATCTCGCCGCTATAGTAGATGCTACCCGTCCAGCCGAGTAAGAATCCTGCAAGCACGCCGAAAATGAGCGTAAACAGTTTCCAGTATGTTTTGGAACTGAACTTCGGGTTTCTCTTCTTAAGCGCGCCTACGACGGCGCCTTCACATGCTTTAATAACCAGTGTGGCTGGCGCGTATACGGGATAGCCTAGTATTAGGTCGGCAAGCATCGAGCCCACTCCCCCAGCGAAGGCTCCGACGAATGAGCCGAAAAGCAACGCTGATAAGAAAACCATGGATTCGCCTACGTTGAAAAACCCTTTTGTCGCTGGAACATATACGGAAAATATTATCGTTGCGACGCAAACGAGGGCTGCAAAAACCGCTGCTACTGCCAGAGTGAATGGAGACAATGTTTCAGCTTTGTTCATCCTTCATCAAGTGTAGTATAGTTACAACTATACTAATATTCTTTGCGGCTTCGAAGTTCATAGAAGAATCTTCAACTCGTCGATGGCGCTTAGCACTCTTTCCCCTCGTTGCGTTAGACGGAAAAACTTTTTTCCCTCTTTCTCGTGGGCGGTTATCAAGCCTTTCCTTTCCAGTTCGTTAAGGTGTTGATAAACCGCGCCTCGGGTCATAGTCTTTCCAAGCTTCTTCCATATGGCGTAGCCGTAAGTTTCCCGGCGGCTTATTATTCGAAGTATTTTCTCCTTTGTGCTTAACTCCAAGCCTAGTCCCGCTGTTTTTCGTTTTTTGGTGAGCGTTTGAAGCACATCTGTAGCTTTCAATCCGCTTCCCGTGATAAGGCATACAACTTTCTCATCATCGTGGATTGCGTTCTTGTTTGTGAGCTTCTTTAGGGCAGCTATGGTTGCGGAGCTGGATGGTTCAGCGAATATTCCTTCAAGCCTCGCTATTTCTTGTTCCGCTGTGAAAATTTCGCTGTCAGAAACGGCTACTGCCGTTCCATTCGAATCTCGTATTGCCTGCAGCGCTAGTTCGCAATACAACGGTTTTTCCACGAGGATAGCCAACGCGTGAGTAAACGGTTTTTCTCTGCTTTTCCGTTTTGATTTTCGCCCCGTATAAGCGTTTATTATCGGCGCGCATCCAGTTGACTGAACGCCTACTATTCGGGGCACATGCTCTATTTTTCCCATTTCTCGAAGTTCCCGGAAGCCTTTCCACACCGAATAGGCTGTTGCTCCACTTCCCATGGAAACTATGAGCCAGTCTGGCACTCCGAGCTGTTCAACAACCTCGTAGGCTATGGTTTTTTGAGCTTCTATCACAAGTGGGTTTAGCTCAGGTGTGGCTTGATACCACCCGGTTTCCTCTGCAAGCGTTTCGGCACGGGTTACGGCTTCGTCAATTAGTTCGCCATATTCCTCTATCACCGCGTCGTAAATCAGCATTTGAGCAAGCTTGCCCATGTCCACCATTTTTGGAACTATCACGTGGCATGTAAGTCCACATTTTGCGCTGTAAGCTGCTAGGGAAGCACCCATGTTTCCCTGCGTGGCGCATATGAGCGTTTCGCTGTTTAAATCTAAGGCATTTGAAACGAGAAGAGCGGCGCTTCTGTCTCTATAGGACTGTGTTGGATTTCTTGTTTCATCCTTCAAGAATAGGCTTTTAACCCCTAGCTTTTCCGCAAGCCTTCCCGCTTTGTGCAGTGGGGTGCCTCCTTCTCCGAAGGAAACGGTTTTCGAAACTTTCGGCATTAGGGGCTTGTATCTCCAAAATGAAAGCTTTCCCCGTAGACGCGTTTTCCGAAGTTTTTCAAAATCGTAAACATATTCCAGTAGGTTTCCACATTTTGGGCATTTGTAAATCAATGGGTATTCAGAATACGTGGCTGAACATTTTACACATTTTAACGCTGTCAACGGAGAACGCTCCACTCGGCAATAATTTTAAGGGTTTTCCGTGTTTATAGCCTTTTCAAAATGCTGTAGTCTACGTGCTGGGTTTTCTGATACTCGGGTAGATACTCCAGCACAATCCAGCCTTCGAACCGCTTTTTTCGAAGCACGTGTAGAATTTCTGAAAAATCGAGCACACCTTTGGGGTGAAACATGGGTATGTGCAGTTGTCTGTGCCCCTCGCTGTGGTTAGAAACGTGCAGAACGCTGATTAAGGGCATATACCTTCCTATTTCTTCCAAGACTTCCGTGTGGCTTTTCATATGCGCCGTGTCGTAACACATGGCGTAAACCTCAGGCGCGGTTCTGACAAAACGGGCGATTTCATCAGCGCCAACGAGAAACCTTTTTTCACCTAGAAACGTTTCCCAGCAGAGCTTGACGCCGTGAAAACGCGCCATACTTGCAACTTCCCTCTTCAAAAATTTTTCAACCCTCTGCATAGGCGAACGGGAAGGATGAACAACCATCAAAGAGCATCCGAGCGTAAAAGCCATCTCAAAGGCTTTTTTAAAGATTTTAAGGCTTAAGCCGTAATCGTCAAGTCTAAAGCTTGGAAGATGAATTACCGCTACTTCCGTATGTCCCGCGTCCAGTATCTGCCTACAAACCCGTTTATGGTTGATTTTAAGAAAAACCTTCGGATTGTGAAAGGCGAGTTCAACTGTTCCCATATCTTTCAAGTATATTTCATAAAATCGTTGAGGGTCTTTTTCTGGAAAAGCGTAGCGTTGAGCAACCTTTAAGCTCATCGGTTTTCCTTCTCAGAAGGTTGTTCAAGAAGCTTTTTAGTGTCCACTGTTGTTATGACTTGAATTCCCAGTAGTTGTTGAGCAGCGAATCCTATGAAAAACCTTGCCAAAACGGTTAAAATTCGTATTAGAATCGTGGCTGTTATGCACAGTTTTAAGTCTGGAACGAGAAGATAAAAGAAAAGGGTGGACATCGTTATTTCAGGCAAGCCTACTTCGAAGGGCACGCCTAACGGAACAGCTTTTATGGCTATTATAAGGGCGGAAACCACCATCAAAACGCTCCAAGAAATTTGAGAAAACCCAAGCGAGAGAAAGACGAAATAGTAGGTAAGTATGTTGAACATCCATGATGCTGTTGCAAATACTATAGGCGGTGCGAGAGCTTTGACATCGGCGCCGTAGGTTTTAATTCCCTTGTGAAACATCCTCGTAGCCCTTAAAGCTTCTGTACGCAACGTTTTCAGCTTCCATCTTCCACGGGTTACGTAGTCGGCGAACCTCACCAAGGCGTCAACCATCCGTAAAGTCCAAGCTTCCTTTATGCAGAAGAGAAGCAGGACGATTAATGAAACTACGGTTCCCGCAATTACGAGGACCATGAGGTTTAGAACGAATCCTGTGAGAAGGTGGTTCACGAAGAGGGTTAAAGCGCCTAAAACCAGCATCAACGCTGTTATTATCGTACCTATGATTCTCTGAGCCACAAGGGAGGCAACAACCTTTCCAATTCCGTCTTCATGGTCCTTGCCCATTAGATAGGCTTTGGAGATTTCCCCGCTGACGCCTTCAGCTGGAATAAGCAAGTCGATGAATAAGCCTACCCAGACCAAAAGGAAGGTCTTCTTGAAGCTAGGCTTTATGGATAGGGGGCGGAGCAGAAAATGCCACGTTAAAGCGAAAAACGAAACGTCCAGTATTGACGCTGCAAAAGCTAAAAGGTAGAAATACGGATTTGCACGTTGTATTTCACTAATGATTTTCGGGATGTCAACGTTGAACACGTAAATATAGATTAGGAACGCGGCTACTCCGGCCAAGAGAAGAATAAGCGCTTTCGGGGAAAACTGTGTTTCAGAACCCATTTCGAGGCGTCCACAAGTTTTAGAATTCTGGCTTCAGCTTTCCAAGTTTTCTGTCAAGGCAGGCTTTGACGAAACCGTAGTACTCGGGGTCGGGTCTCCCAGGTCTGCTTTTGAATTCTCCGTGGAACTGCGACGCGAAAAAGAAGTAATGGTTGGGGAGTTCGAGAATTTCCATTCTTCTTCTGTCAGGGCTTGTGCCCGAGAATACCAGCCCCTCGTCTTCTAAAATCTTCCGGTATTCGATGTTCACTTCGAATCGGTGTCTATGTCTCTCGTAGATTTCCTCGGCTTTATATAGCCTATGCGCCAACGTTTCAGGCTTTATTACTATTTTGTGGGCGCCGAGCCTCATGGTTGCGCCTTTGTATTTGATGTCTTTCTGTTCAGGCATAAGGTCAATTACCGGATGCGGTGTGTCAGGGTTTATTTCTGTGCTGTTTGCGTCTTTTAATCCGCATATGTTTCGGGCAAACTCGACAACGGCTAGCTGGAATCCGAAGCATACGCCTAGGAAGGGAATGTTGTTTTCACGGGCGAACTGAATCGCTTTGATTTTTCCCTCAGTTCCCCTCTTGCCGAACCCGTAGGGAACGAACACGCCGTCGAAATCTTTGAGAAGCGCCAGTTCGGCGGGGTCTTCCTCGAACCTTTCAGCTTCGATGTATTCGATCGTTACGCTTGTCCGACACTTAGCTCCGCCGTGTCGGAGGGCTTCGCTCATGCTCACGTAGCTGTCAGCTAAACCCGCATACTTCCCGACCAACGCGATTTTCACTTCGTGCTTCGGCTTCAAAATAGCGTTTACAAAGCTCTCCCATTCTCCCATTTCAGGCTGTCTTTTCGGAAGCTTTAATCTTTCACATACGAAGTCTCCCATCCCCTGCTTGTCAAGGATAAGCGGCACCTGATAGATGGTTTTCACGTTGTAGGAGCAGAAAACAGCCTCCGGAGGTATCGTTCCGAACAGGGCTATCTTTCGAAGGGCTTCAGAATCAATCATTTCTCTACATCTTGCAACTATTATGTCGGGCTGAATTCCTATGCGTCGAAGCTCGTTGACGCTGTGTTGAAGCGGCTTGGTCTTCATTTCCCCGGTTACGTCGAGAATCGGCACGAGGGCAACGTGCACGTAAAGCGTGTTATCGTAGCCTTCCTCCAGCCTCATCTGACGAATCGCCTCAAGAAAAGGAAGCCCTTCGATGTCGCCGACTGTCCCACCGCATTCTGTTAAAACCACGTCAACCTTTGACTTTCTCGCAACTTTCCGGATGCGGTTTTTAATCTCGTTTGTTACGTGGGGAACTATCTGAACGCATCTTCCAAGAAAATTTCCTTTACGCTCCTTTTCAATCACCGCTTGGTAAATTTGTCCCGTGGTGATGTTATTCTCCTTTGAAAGATTCAAGTCGAGAAACCGTTCATACCAGCCCAAGTCAAGGTCAGTTTCGCCTCCGTCGTCCGTAACAAAGACTTCACCGTGCATGTATGGGTTCATGGTTCCAGCGTCAACATTCACGTAGGGGTCCACTTTTATTACTGTCACTTTGAATCCTCTAGCTTGAAGCATTTTCCCTATAGACGACGTAACTATACCCTTTCCAACAGAACTTAAGACCCCGCCGGTTACGAAAATAAACTTGACCACGCTTGCCTTCTCCTCCACAACAAACACTAAACTGTATATGAATGCTTTAAATTCTTTCGATGAAACAATAGGGTAGTTATTCTCCGGCTTGAGACAGCAACTCCCTTATTTGGCTGTCGTCCAAAGCTAAACCATGCAGAAATTTGCCCCTACGCAAGGTTTCGGCGAGAAACGTCTCCTTAACTGGAAGGGGCTTAGAAAACTTCTTCATAAACGTGAGGTCGATTGCTGTTTTCCATCCGTGCTGTTCGCACAGCCGCTTCTCTTCTTCGGACAAATCTGCAAATTCCCGAGTAGTTCCGATTATGCCGAATCCTATGAAACTGTCGCCTTTGTCGGTTTTATGAGCGAAAATGATTATCTGTCCGGTTGCCCATTTCCTGTAGATGCTCGTATAATAGCTCATAGAATCAAAAACCTGCTGCACCCATTCTTTATGCTTTATCCGAAGGATATATCCGGCTGGAAACATACTCTTCAGCTAATAAGGAATTGTTATTCTTAAC
>QMXC01000054.1 GCA_003661945.1 Candidatus Bathyarchaeota archaeon
AAGTGAAATATGTAGCGGTTGCCGTAATAATAATTGCAATAGTAATCGCCGCGGCTGTTTACTTCTTCTATCTGCCAAAACCCGCTGAAACCATAAAAATCGGTTTGACAACGCCCCTTTCGTCGCCGGGTGACTACAAGTCTGGAGAAATCAACAAGAAAACTGCGGAATTAGCTATTAAACATATAAATGAAGAAGGCGGCGTATTAGGCAAAAACTTATCTCTCGTAGTGGCGGACGACCAAGGTAAAGTAGACGTAGGCGTAAGCGCGGTGGAACGACTGATAACCGAGGAAAACGTCGTAGCTATAGTGGGTATATGGCACAGTTCCGTAGCACTGGCACAAAAAGAAAAGTGTATAGAATACGGCGTACCTATTTTCGCGCATTATACGTGGGCTGACGACTTCACAGCGGATCATTCCGAATGGGTTTTCCGAGTAAGCCCCTATAACTCCGAAATCGCCAAGCTGATTCTTCCTTACATTGTTGATGAAGGCTATGAGCATGTGGCTGTCATGGCTGAGGACACCGACTACGGATTAGGCTTCGCCAATGCCTTCAAAACAGAAGCAGAAGCCGAAGGAATCACCGTGACCATCGTAGAATTTCCCTATGACGCCACAGACCTTCGGTCTCAGCTTACAGAGCTAAAGAACATGGCTAATCCTCCAGACCTACTGCTCATCGCAAGCGTTTACGAAGCTGGATACGTAATTCCAGTTCAAGCCTACGAGGTAGGCTTAGCGCCTGACTGTGACATCATGGCTGGATGGGACTATCCTGGCTGGTCGCCTGAATGGTGGGAAACCACGGGAGAATACGGAGTCAACGTAACCTATCCGACGTTTTACCATCCGGAAAAACTTTCCTTGACTAGCATAGGCCAGAAGTTCAGAAATGACTACAAGGCAGAATACGGGTCTGAACCACCTATCTATGCCTACTTCCTGTACGACGAGATACAGGTAATTGCTCAAGCGATAAAGGAAGCTGGTAGTGAAAAGCCTGCGGACTGGGTTCCCTTGGTGCACACCATGAGTTTCGAGGGAACAACTGGAACAATAACTTTCGAAAGGGAAACAACTGAAGGCTCACCAGTGTGGAACCAGTGGCTCGGCCACCAGATTTTCATAATTAAACTAACGGAGCAAGGGCAAACCACCGAAACCGGAGTAGTAGTATATCCAAAAGAATAGGCGGCGAGAAGCAAAATGCTTCCCTCCCCCTCTATTTTGTTGCAGTATCTTGTAATTGGTTTGAGTATGGGTTTAGTTTATGCGCTTATGGGTTTAGGGTTAACCCTAATTTTAGGAGTTATGAAGCTTCTTAACTTCGCACACGGCGAATTCTACATGTTAGGCGGATACATCAACTATTACCTAATCACAAGCTTCGGCGCCCCGGTATATTTAGCCGTACCCCTCAGCATACTCTCCACAGCTCTAATTGGAATGGCTGTGGAACGGTTAACAATACGGCCTATGTATTTTGTAGAGAAACCCGGCGACTACGTGTTAGTAGTAACCTTCGCTTTAAGCATATTCTTTAAACAGTTAGCCCTAACACTTTTTGGGCCTTTCTTTAAGAAGCCTCCAGACTATCTTCCGGGCATTCTCGAATTTGGTCCCGTAAGAATTTCGGGAAACCTTTTTGTCGCTTTGATTGTTTCGGTCGCCGTGATTTTCGGGGTAATCGTGATTTTGAGGAAGACTTATGTAGGAAGGGCTTGGCGGGCTATGGCTCAGAACGTTATAGTAGCCAAACTGAGCGGAGTTAACGTTTACCGAATGAACATGTACGTTTTCGGCTTATCAACAGCCACTGCGGCGGCAGCTGGTGTTTTCTTAACCTCTATTTATCTTCTTTTCCCTGACGCCGGTGTTTTTCCGCTTATTAAAGGCTATATTATTATTGCGATAGGTGGTATGGGCTCAATAGGCGGAAGCCTTATCGGCGGAATAGTTTTAGGGCTCGTGGAAACCTTCGGCTCCGCCTTTATCGCCACGGAATATAAAGACATTTTCGGCTTTATCTTGTTAATTCTCTTCTTGACCATTCGTCCCCGCGGAATACTTGGTGAAAAGCTAGAGCTTGTGGGAGGCTAGAACCAGTTGGCTTCCACTAGCACCCTTGAACAATTCAACGTTTTCTTCAAAAAATATTCTAGGTTCATTGCGTTGGCGGTTGCGCTCGTGTTGCCGCTTTTCCTTTCTCCACGGTGGGTTCACACGTTCATCGTAGCCTTCTACTACATGATAGTGGCGTTAAGTTGGAACCTGTGCGCTGGATACACCGGACAATTCTCTTTTGGTCATCATGCTTTTTCAGCGGTAGGTGCCTACGCCGCTGGTCTTCTGGCTTATTATTATGGCTTGCCTCCCGCCGCCGGGATTATTGTAGGAGGAATTGCCGCTGTCCCGATAGGATTTGTTTTAGGCGGGGTTTCTCTGAGAACTAGAGGTCCATACTTGGCTTTGACAACATGGGCTTTCGCTGAATGCCTAAACATTGTATTGCGAAACGAGTATGAAATCACCGGCGGAACAAAGGGTTTGCTTATACCAACGCTTTTTCCTAGGGGAACTTCGAAGCTTTACTACTATTACGTTGGGCTTTTCCTTTTCGCAGTTGTCTTAATTCTGGTTTACAAACTGGTTAAGTCCCGAATTGGGCTGTACATGGCTGCTATACGAGACGATGTTGACGTCGCCGAAGCCATGGGCGTTGACACCGTGAAATGGAAGGTTCTAGTTTTTACTTTTAGCAGTTTTCTCGCCGGGCTCGGCGGGGCTTTCTATGCCTATTACATCGGGCTGATTTCGCCTTCGTTGGCAACTATGGGCGAGATGGTGATGGTAATGATAATCGTGCTTTTCGGCGGCATGGGAACTCTCGAAGGAACAATAATCGGCGGAATCTTCATAATGTTAATCTCCGAATTTCTCAGAGGAATAATGCCTGGGATAAGTCTGCTGTTCTTCTCTGCGGTTATAATAATTCTGATAAGGTTCTTCAGAGGCGGGCTGATAGAGCTGATAAGAAAGCTTATAGCTGGCTTTTCCTCTTCTCCCTCCGTTGCTGAAACAGGCATGAAGAACATTTCGGTTGAAGGCTAAAGCCCTAAATAGCTTTTTTTCACGTGTTCGTTGTTTAGCAGTTCCTCGCCTTTCCCTTCAAGAGTTATTCTTCCCGACTCCAGCACGCAAGCTTCATCTGCATGTTTAAGTGCAAGATACACGTTCTGCTCTGTCAAGATTACAGTGATTCCCTCGTTCAATATCGTTTCAAGGGTTTTGAAGGTTTGAATTACAAGTTTCGGTGCGAGTCCAAGCGAAGGTTCATCCAGCAAAAGCAGTGAGGGTCGGGCCATTAACGCTCTCCCAATTATAAGCATCTGTCTCTCTCCCCCGCTTAGGGTTCCAGCCAGTTGTTTCTTCCGTTCTTTTAAACGCGGGAAAACTTGGAAAACCCATTCCAGCGTGTCGTCAACCTTTTTTCTAGCGCGTTTTGTGTAGGCGCCCATAAGCAAGTTTTCCAGAACCGACATGTTGGGTAGAACATATTTGCCCTCTGGGACAAGGGCGATTCCAAGGTCCACTATCCGATGGGTTGGCAGCTCGTGAATAGGTTTATCCATAAAGGTTATCGTGCCCGACCTAACTTTCAAAAGCCCCATAATAGCCCGCATCAGCGTGGTTTTTCCAGCACCGTTCGGACCTATTATCGCCTTTAAAATGCCTTTCTCAACGTGGAGTGAAACGTTGTTTAAGGCTTGAAGCTGCCCGTAATACGCGTTTATGGAATCAACAGTCAACAAGTCGTGCCCCCTCCATTAATCTATTTTATATTCTTCTCCTAAATACGCTTCTATGACCTCGGGGTTTTCCGCAACCTCTTTCGGTGTTCCTTCAGTTATTTTTGTTCCTTTGTTCAGAACTATTATTCTTTCAGCGGTGGTCATTATAGCCTTCATTACGTGTTCGACCCAGAGAATGGTTATTCCCAGCTCGTCGCGGATTTTTCTGATTAGCCCTGTGAACTCTACGATTTCTTTCGGGTTTAGCCCCGCTGCAACCTCGTCTAGAAGGATTATTTTCGGGTTCACAGCTAACGCTCTAGCTATTTCAAGTCTTCTCCTCTCGTGAAAAGTTAAGGTTTTAGCCAGAACGTTTATTTTTTCTTCGAGGTTTACATGCCTTACCGCTTCTAGGGCTCTTTCTCGGTCTCCGTCGGTGCATACCATGGCGTTTTCTAGGACTGTCATGTTCATGAAAGGTCTTGGAATTTGAAATGTTCGCCCGATGCCTAGCTTACAGATTTTATGCGGCTTCAATCCTGTTATGTCCTGCCCCAAAAAGTAAATTCGCCCGCTGGTCGGAACGAGAACTCCGGAAATACAGTTTAGCAGCGTCGTTTTTCCGGAACCGTTTGGACCTATAAGCCCTACAATTTCCCCTTCTTCTATTTCGAAGTCAACGTCCTTTAACGCTGCTAATCCGCCGAAATACTTAGTTACGCCCTTCCCTTCGAGTAAAGGCATAAAGGGAAATGCGAAATTGCTCTAATAAAACTTTTCGGGTTTTCTAAATTTTCGTTTAAACAAAGTTTTTAAAATAGAGTATCCTTGTAATGCTACTAAACGAGGCGAATAAGAGTTGAAGTGCGATGGTTAGACTTGAACTTTTTTCCAAAAATGAGCTACAAGAGATACATCTTACAAGCTTGGATGCACTCAAAGAAATCGGTGTAATCATTCCCCACGATGAAGTTCTTCGAAAACTTGACGAGCTCGGTGCAGAGGTGGACTACAAAAACAAGCATGTGCGGATTCCTCACTACTTGGCTGAAGAGGCCATTCGAAAGACGCCGCACCGATATCCCGTCTACTATCGAGACATGAAAACCCGAAAAGTTCTCGGTGGGAACGAAATTCATTTCGGCACGGTCGGATTCGCCACAAATGTCTACGACGTCAAAACCCGAACCTACCGTAGAACCACGCAGCAGGACCTAGCCAACGCGGCGAAAATCGCTGACGCATTGGAAAACGTTGAATTCTTCATGACCATGGGTTCACCGATGGACGTGCCCCACGAGATAGTTGACCGCTACATGTGGATGCTATCCTTCTTGAACACAAAGAAACACATAATAAACGAATCTATGCACAAGGAAGGCGTGCTCGACGCTATAGAAATGGCTTCAGCAATAGTCGGTGGAAAAGAAGAACTACGCAAAAAACCGATAATGACCGTTCTAATCTCGATTACAAGTCCATTCAGATACGACCCAGCGACCTTGGAAGCCTACGTTGAGGCGTGCAAGCTAGGTATACCGACATTTGTGAACTCCGGACCTATGGGCGGAGCCACTTCGCCTGCAACTCTCGCTGGAACACTAGCGTTAAACATGGCGGAGTTCATAAGCGTGCTCACCATCAGAATGGCGGTAAATGAAAAAGCGCCAACAATAATCGCGAGCTGGGCGCGGATAATCGACATGCTGGAATCAACAGCTGTGCTAGGAGGACCGGAATTTGCGATGCTTCACGCGGGAGTAGCTCAAATGGCGCACTATTATGGAATTCCATGCGGCGGAGGCGGAGTACTGTCTGACTCCAAAACATTAGACAATCAGACCGGATATGAGAAAGCCTTGACCGCTGTGATTCCGGCGCTGGGAGGCTTAAATCTCATCTGCGGCATGGGGCTCATCGCCTCGGAGAACACGTTAAGCCTCGAAGAGCTCGTCATAGACGACGAAATCGTCAGCTACGTCAAACGAATCGTACGCGGAATAGAAGTCAACGAAGAAACCTTAGCGTTAGACGTCATGCGCCGCGTAGGAACCACGGGTAGCTTCATAAAAGAAAGGCATACTCTTGAACATTTCAGAAAAGAAATGTGGCTTCCAAAACTTACAGATAGAAGCTTCCCCGACGCTTGGGTAAAGGCAGGCGCCCACGACATATGGGTAAAAGCAAGGGAAAAAGCGGAAAAAATCCTCGCTGAACACACAGTTGAACCTGTTCCACAAGAAATAAAAGAGAGATTAGAAGCAGTTGTAAAACGAGCCAAGGAGCGTTACGTGAAATGAGCGAAGCCGAAATAATCGAAGGTTTAAAAAAGGCCGTATTAAACTACGACGTGGAAGCCGCAGCTGAACTAGCCAAAAAAGCAGTAGACGCCGGAATAGACCCAGTAAAAGCCATAGAAGAGGGACTAGCCGCCGGAATCCGAGAAGTAGGTGAAAAATTTGGAAGAAAAGAAATCTTCCTGCCAGAGCTAATCATGGCTGCTGAAACCATGAACAGCGGCTTAAAAGTTCTCGAACCCGAAATCAAAAAGAGAAAAACAGAGAGAAAAAGCATGGGCAAAGTGTTGATAGGCACCGTAGCAGGCGACATCCACGACATAGGAAAAACAATAGTCGCTGCGATGCTAACAGCCAACGGGTTCGAAGTAATAGACCTAGGCGTAGACGTGCCAACCGAAACCTTCGTAGAAAAAGTCAAGGAACATCAACCTCAAATCCTAGCGTTGTCCGCGTTGTTAACCACAAGCATGCCGATGCAAAAAGAAGTGATAGAAGCCTTGGAAAAAGCCGGATTGCGCGACAAAGTGAAAGTGATTATTGGCGGCGCGCCGACAAGTCGCGAATGGGCTAAAGAAATAGGCGCTGAAGGCTACGGCGCCAACGCTGCAGAAGCAGTGGAAATCGCCAAAAAGCTAGCGCAATCCTCTTAACTTCTCTTTCTTTAATTTTTAAATCTAGGTGAATCCGAAATGAAGACGGAAAGAATGTTAACGGTTATTGAAACTCACTCTTCAGGAGAAACCACTAAGGTCGTAACCCGTGGATTTCCAAAGCTCGTTGGAAACGACATGTGGGAAAAGACGCTTTACTGCCAGAAACACTACGACCACCTAAGAAAAGCCCTCATGATGCAGCCTAGAGGCTTCTCGGGAATACTTGGAGCCATAATCACCGAACCCACAAAACCCGAAGCAGACTACGGAGTCATATTCATGTACACAGGCGGATACTTCCGCTCATGCGGGGACAGCACCTTCAGCGTGGTAAAAGTCCTAATCGAGCAAGGAATGATTGAACCGCAAGAACCGTTCACAGAAGTAACCCTCGACACCGCAGCTGGACTAGTAAAAGCCAAAGCCGAAATCAAAAACGGAAACGTTGGAAAAATCTCGTTTCAAGGACCCGCTTCCTTCTTCCAAGAATCCACAACCGTGGACGTTCCCGGAATAGGAAAACTAGACGTTGACATAGCCTTCGGAGGACTATACTACGGCTTCGTAGACCCAGCTCAAGCGGGAGTTCAAGTAGCGCCGGAAAACGCTAAAAAACTTGTAGAAGTAGGCATGAAAATCCTCGAAGCCTTAAACAGCCAAATAAAAGTGAAA
>QMXC01000055.1 GCA_003661945.1 Candidatus Bathyarchaeota archaeon
AAACAAACATTCCAAAAGTGTTTCACAGCGTCTACCAGCACGCGTTCTTGGCCGTTTATTTGCTCTCCACGGTTTTGAAGGTTCCTCCACCCCCCTCGAACCTTCTAGGCTCCGAAACACCGATTTCTCCACTTCCAGCCGAGGAGGCAACAGAAGTTTCAGAAACCGCTGAAGACAGCGGAGAAGCAGCGGAAGTGGAAGAGCCACAAGTTGAAGAAACTCCGGCGGGGGCAAGTGCTGAAGCGTAGTTTGCGGCTGGAATCCGGTGTATTGAATAGTAAGTAGTAAGATTTAAACAACCGTTTTTCCACAGCAATACATAGAACAAGAGAGGGACGTTAAGTTGTCGCCGAGAAAAACGAGGCAGAAAACAGCGGAGAAACCGATGATCACAACGTCCGCTGTCGGATTTGGATTCCAAGGCGGGAAAAAACGTGGAGAAAAAGCCGTTCTACTCGCAGAAGAACAAACCAGAACGGAGATAAACGACACACGCATATCCATATCAATTCGGAAAAGCATAGAAACACAAGACGCATCCACAGCTGCCTTAAGAGCAAAATACGGAATAGAAAAATATGACCTGCACCCCGGTTATATTTTTCCCGAGTCCGTAAGAAACCTCATCCCGAAAGGCACGCCGGAATACGTAGATGAGGGGCAAAACTACGTTAAAAGAATTGTTCGAGCGTTATACCATTTCAAACAATGCGCCTTGATCGGACCGAGCGGAACGGGAAAAACCCACATAGTTTACCTAGTCGCCGAGCTTTGCGGACTGCCCATATGGGAAATCAACTGTGGACTGCAGACTTCAGCCTACGATCTTTTCGGCAGATACATAGGGCTGGGAAAGGAAAACTGGATTGACGGACAAATAGTAATGTGGTGCAGACAAGGCGGGCTGCTCTACCTAGACGAAGCAAACATGATGAAGCAAGACATAGCCACGAGGCTCAACCCGGTTCTCGACACACGGGGACACATAGTACTGACAGAAAAAGACAACGAGATAGTGAAAAGACACCAGTATGGCTATCTAGTCATCGCCATGAACCCGTTCTCAGCGGAATTCGTTGGAACAAAACCGCTGAACGCCGCCTTAAGACGAAGAATGGCCGTATGGATAAACTTCGACTACCTAAGCGTAGGCGACAAAATATCACCTAACGAGGTAAAACTCATCCAAAAAAGAAGCGGACTTGACAAGGAAACAGCAGAAAAAATAGTTCGAGCCGGAGCTGAGCTCAGAAGACTATACAAAAACGGAGACCTACCCTATGGGCCGTCACCCGGAGACCTCATAAACTGGGCTACGCTCATCGTTGATGGGGTTCCACCCCTAGAGGCAGCCGACGAAACCATAGTAGGCACAACCAGCGACGATGTGGAAATTCAGGAAATGGTTCGCCGCGTAATTCGCTCCGCCTTCGGCGTGCACTAGGCGTTTCCTCTGTTCCGGTGAATAAGGCTTGGAGTTCTACGACTTTGCCTGGTCTGCTCTACATCAACTGGTCGGCACAGAAGCTGACAACGTACGCATATTGATTCACGACGATTTGCGTTTTCCCTACCTAGGAAGAGACCGTTACGGCTACGTTCTCCACCTAATTAAGCCGAGAAAACTTGGCAGAGACCATGTAATGTTTCAAGGCATGCGCCTCAACTTGAGAATCCCGTTTCACAAAAAGGTTGTGTGGCATCTCTTCAAAGCCGCAACCTACCATCTGACGTTGCACGCCGCTTTTTCAGATTTCTCGTTCTACTGGAAACTGCCTAGAACCGAAAACTTGAACGTCGCTGCTTACGCGGTCAGCCTAGTCGAGGACGCTGCGCTCAAGTCACGTTTAATGAAGCAACATTCCGCGTTAATACCCGACATAGCCTTCGCAAACGCCGTTTCACATTTTCTACTCAAACCAGTTTCCGAAATGCCCAACGACGCATCAAAAATCATGACAGCGCTTCTGTCCAAGCTCAACATAGGTGAAATAAAGGGAAAACTCGATGGAGACATGGAAAAAGACGTAAAGGAAATTGAAGCCTCCTTACAAAACCTAGATGCTGACGCTGAAAAACACGTGAAGTTGGAGGCTGCGCATCAGATATACGAGAAAATTACAAGATACGGAGAACCCTTCGAAGTTCCCTCGTTGCTCTACACGGAAAGCCATGGAAGAAACACCAGGTTTTATGAAGAAAAAACGCTAAGCTGGGATAAGATAAAACCAGTTTTCATTCAAGCCTTATCCACTTTTCAAACAGGCAATGAACAGCTAAATGCAGGAGTTCAGAACGTCGAAGATGGCGGCGAAGCGTTTCGCGCGCTTAGAACTTGGGAGGAGCTTGAAGCCTCGAAGCAGAAGATACTCGCACAATACGCTGCTATCGGTAAGGGCACACTGTTCGAAGATTTCGCTTTTCCCATCGAAGATTATGCACAGTATCTACGGCGGCGAAAAATGCTTGGAAGCTCAATTCGGAGAATAATGCATAAGCTTAGGCTGCTCAAAAACGTCACGGGCGAGGATTTCCGGCAGGAAAGCGGCTTCATAGACCTGCAGGAAGCCATACAGGTAATTGCGAGCAAAAGCCAGAGAACAGACATTTTCGTTCGCGAAGAGCTGCAGACACGGCAAGACACGTGGTCAATTCTGATAGACGCAAGTCACAGCTTAAGCTTGTTTAAAGGAGAAGTCAGCGGCGTGGCGCTGTGTCTAGCAGAAGTAGCGAAAACGTTGATTTTGAATCAGAACTCGTGGGGCGTATACGCTTTCAACAACAAGTTTTACATAGTCAAGGATTTTTCCGAAACTTATACCAATCGTGTGCGCGCCCGAATAGGCGGGCTAACCCATGGCGGACTTACATATCTACCCGACGCTGTGAAGCTTGCGTCTCAAGCGCTCATGAAACGTTTAGAAGAAGCCAAGGTTCTCGTAATAATCTCAGACTTCTTTCCGTCAGGATACGAAAACATCGAAGATGATTTAAAAGAAACACTAAAGAAGATTGAGCGTATGGGCATAGGCGTTATTGGAATAGGGATAAGGAGCAAGGCTGTAAAGAAATATCTTCGTGCAAGCTGCGTGGTTCGAACTCCCTTCGAGCTTATGAAGAAGTTCACCAAGGCTTTCATCGAATTTTCGAGCACATAGCGCCTATTTCTTTAGGATTTTCGGCACTGAAAACGTTGTTTCGAACACGAATCTTTCGAGTTCTACGCCTTTTTTGGGGCGGAAAACGATTTTTTCTGGGACTCCTTCATGGATGTAAGTTAGGTAAACTATGTTTCTTCCCAGCCCGTATTTTTCCAGCTGTTCTATGCTTTCCTTAACTTTTTCCAGCCTGTTTAGTTTGTCGTTGAGCGCTTCGATGACTTCGAAGAGTATCTCGGTTTCGCCTCGTTCATCGGTGCAGAGCATTATGTCCCTGAAGCTAATCCACTCTATGAGTTGGGGCGCTTTCTCCCGTTTTTTCTTTCCCGGCTTCTTGACCTTCGCTTTCGCTTTCAAAACCTTCTGCATTTCAGCAACCTTTTTAGCCCATTCCGAGTTTTCCTTGGTGTCCATAGTTCTTAACAGCGTACCTAGCCATTCGCTGTAGTCAGCCACGAGGCTCTTGTAACATTTTATGGCTTCCTCAACGTTTTCCCTTAGTTCCCGAAGCGAATAGAAACTGCGGATCTCTGTTGCTGGTCCTTCCACCGTTTCCACCTTACTGTTCTGGCTGCTCTGGCTTTTCCTCTAAGGCTTGTTTAACCGCGTCTAATGTTTCTCCTTCTTCCACTCTAGCGTTTCCCTTGCTTGCAACCATTGCCTTGAAAATGTTTTTCAGCTGTTTCCTAAGCTTTCCGAAGAAATTGACACGCGTGCTTATCTTCTTTCTGTAGATGGTTATCGCTTTGGCTAGCTCGGGTATGACGTCCCACAGTACAGCCATAACTATTTCCGGCGGATACTCAGCCAAGAACATGGAGTCAACTTCGCCTTTTTCATACATCACGATCAAGTGGCATTCTTCGTTCAAAACAACCTTTTTCATTTTCTCCCGCAACGGAACATTCTTCGGCGGTATATTAAACGATATGTGAAGTTTTTTCAGTATATGCCTCAAAAGCGTGCAGAGCTCAACCGTTAGGTTTTTCTCTTCCATGAGGAACTCGCTTAGCTGAAGGGTTTCCTCGTCGAGAATCTGCAGTATCTCCTGCATTTTCTGCTCAACTTCAGCCCTCAGCCGCTCTGCTTCCTGCTCGTCCAGCGTTTCTACGGCTTTGCCTGAAATCTCGACGGGGTGGTAAAAGTAGGCTTCCTCTTCAACCGTTGCCTCTGTTTGAACTTGAGGCTTTTCCTCGGCTGGTTGTTCCGCGTTTTTCTGTTCGCTCAAGCCTATACCCTTCTAGAATCTTTACCGTTTTTCATTGTTGAGCTGAGATAATAAGAACGTTAGTATGTTGCTCCGTATTACGCACTATGCAGAAGACAAACCAGATAAGTGAGGAGCAGAATACAAGTTCATGATGCTTGATGATGCAGAATTCGGAAAAGGCTGCTCAAGAACAGCGGATTTACGTTATACAGAAACATAGGGCTACGCATCTGCATTATGACTTGAGGCTTGAAATGAACGGTGTCCTAAAAAGCTGGGCTGTTCCGAAAGAGCCGCCGACAGCGCCGAACGTTAAGCGGTTAGCCGTCCAAGTGGAAGACCACCCGTTGGAATACGCAAACTTTGAAGGAACTATTCCGAAGGGACAGTACGGCGCGGGAACAGTTGAAATATGGGATAAGGGCACTTATACGCTGAAGGAACGGAGAGAGGATGAGATAATCTTTGAACTGAATGGTGAAAAGCTGAGGGGAACCTACTGCCTAATTCGGTTTAAAGGCGGCAAAAACTGGCTTTTCTTCAAAAAGAAACGTAGCGCATGAAGCGGGTTATACCACGCGTACCAGCCGCCATTCTTTGTAGTCGGTTACGACCCGAATGTATCCTTTGAGCATTTCATCCACTTCAGCGTCGCCGGTATCCACGCGTAGAACGCCGCCGTCTAAACTTTGAACCTTGTTCCGCGTGGCTACAACGATTATACGTTTTTTCCCAACGCGTTTGATGATTTCAGGGCTTATCTGCTGGTTTCCACGACCGAAAAGCATTCCTTGACGCCCAATGGGTGAAACGATTATCCAGACTTTTTGCCAATCGTTAACCTCGCGTAGAATTCGTTTTTCATCCACATCTTTGATTAGTTTTCCGTTTCGGTAAAGGTCGACGCCGAGCAAGGTTTTCTCCACGCCTAGAAGCTCCGCGACGCATTTCACCGTTGTGCCGGGTCCTAGAATGTAGGTGGCGTCGGGAACCATTTCTTCGACTACGAAGCGGGCTGAAGCCTTCTGGTTTTCCCGTTCGTCCAATGTTTGAGGAGTCACTTGTTTGCTGGCTTGAACCCGTAGGGGAAGGAATGGTCCTCTTAGGAAGCCGTATAGCTTTACAGCGAAACGGTCGCTTCTTATGGCTTCCTCGTCAGCGTCCATTATTTCGAAGTCAGCCATGGAAGCGGTTTTCTTCGCGAAGGCGACGACCACTTCGGCGGCGTCTCGAGGGTTAACCGCGAAGATTCCGCTATACATTTTGACGCCGGATGGAACGCCTAAAACCGGAACAGTGTTTGAAAGGTTTTTTAAAGCGTCGTATATGTCTCGAGCGGTTCCGTCGCCTCCGACGAAGACGATTAGGTCAACCTTCACTTCGGCGAAGAGCCTAACAGCTTTTTTCGTGTCTTCAGCAGTAGTTTCCTTTCCGATGGTTAGGGGTAAAACTTCCGGTTTAAAGCTTGCTTCCCGAGCTTCTTTTTCACCCATGATTCCGGGGCAAGCTAGAAGCTGGAGGTTTAGCTCCTCAGCATGTCTTTTAAGTTCGTGGAGGAACTCCTTTGCTCTTTGCGGTGCTACTGGCTTGGCTCCCCTAGCCAAGGCTTCTTTTAGGACACCGTCTGTTCCCTTCAATCCTACCCGTCCGCCCATGCCGGCGATGGGGTTAACCACGAAGCCCAATTTTAAATTCAAAGGCTATTCACCATTGAGTTTTGAAGTGTTTCGCTAGCAAATCTTAAATGGGCGGGGTTAATGAGTTTATCCTCTCTCGACTGTTCCTTGAAAGCCGTTAGGGAGACTTTTATGAATGTTTGCGGTTGTTAAAACCGGGAGAAAACCGGGTGCAGAAATAAGAAGGGTTGATGTGCCCAAAATCGGGAAGAACGAGGTTCTGGTCGAAGTTAAAGCTTGCTCCATCTGCGGCACCGACGTGCATATCTGGGAATGGAACGAGTGGGCTCAAAGCCGCATAAAAAAGATTCCCCTAATCTTCGGTCACGAATTCGCCGGAAAAGTCGTAGAAGTAGGCGCAGACGTGACAACAGTAAGCGTCGGCGACATGGTTTCAGCTGAAACCCACATAGTTGATGGAACATGCTATCAGTGTCGAACCGACCGCATGCACGTATGCCAAAATATGAAAATCCTAGGCGTGGACACAGACGGCGTGTTCGCAGAATACGTGGCTCTACCGGAAAGAAACGCGTGGAAAAACGACCCCCACCTCGACCCGGCTATAGCTTCGGTTCAAGAACCCTTAGGAAACGCCGTGCAGACAGTTCTACCAAAAGACCATGTTGAAGATATAGCTGGAAAAAACGTTGCTGTGCTGGGCTGCGGACCCATCGGGCTGATGGCTATCGCCGTAGTTCGCACTTTGGGCGCAGCGAAGGTTTTCGCCACGGCGGGCGGATACAACCGGATACGCATGGAACTAGCCAAGAAGCTCGGAGCGGACATGGTTCTGAGCGCTCGGGAACACGGTGAAAACATAGTTAAGATTATCCGTGACGCCACGGATGGAAACGGCGTCGACGTCGCCTTAGAAATGTCCGGCGCCCCCTCAGCGCTCCGACAAGCCTTCGAAATGCTGACTCCGGGCGGAAGGGTTTCCATGCTAGGCATTTTTAACCGTCCTTTCGAGTTTGACTTCAACAACGCCGTAATTTTCAAAGCTGCAACCGTCTACGGGATTTCGGGGCGCAGAATGTTTCAGACATGGTATCAAGTGAAAGGGCTGCTGTCGAAACCTGACTTCCGAGATAAAATCGCTTCGATAATTACGCATAGGCTTCCCATACGGGACATAGCCAAAGGCATGGAACTCATCACAACAAAACAAGCTGCAAAAATTGTTCTCTCCCCCGAGTGGAGTTAGGAAACGTTAAATGAATGTTAAGTTAATATTTTAACTCTAACTTCAAACGTAAAGGTTTGAGGAGGAATCGAAGATATGGTTGAGCGTCATCCGACGAAGTATTTGGGTGAGGAATATCAGCGGCTTGTCCGTGAAAACTTGAACTGGGAGCTTAAAGT
>QMXC01000056.1 GCA_003661945.1 Candidatus Bathyarchaeota archaeon
TGCGGTTTGGAGCTTCAAACGAGGCTTTCACCATATTGTCCTCAGCTGTACCTGAAACCATAAGTTGGTAATCAAAGAAGACGCGGTAGTCTCCATCCGGCGTTTCGATGGTTCCTTCGATTTGTATGGTTTCTCCTACTTTTCCTATGTGAGTAATTGGGGTTACGCTGGTGATTTCCGTTTGGGCAACAGAAATATGAGTTAAGAAAGACAAGGACAATGCGAAGGTTGAAAGTAGTAGAGCCGTCAAAAGCAACGTGAACTTGCATTTATTCTTCAAATTTTTGACGTGCAATGTTTTCCCTCAACTAGCGATTGCGGTTAATGTAACAGATTGTATTACCGAGGATGTTTTAAACTTTATCTTTTCGTCTCCTTTAACCCTGAGGCGAAACCATAAATGCGTTGACCGAGTATAAAGGAGTCGAGGTTTGACTCATGATTACTGAGCTTATCAGTCTTGTCGACGCCCATGAGGAGTGGCGGGGGCGAAAATGCTTAAACCTTATTCCTTCGGAAAACGTTATGAGCCCGCAAGTGCGTAGGCTCCTCTCATGTGACTTGGCGCATCGATACACCTCGCGAGACAAGTTTTACCGAGGCACCAAGTTTATGGATGAAATCGAACTTTTAGGCGAAAAACTCGCATGCGAAGTTTTTGGAGCGGAAACAGCTGATTTGCGTCCTCTTTCTGGTCACATAGCCGACCTAACTTTCATCGCTAGTTTTGCCGAGCCCGGCGACACGCTTATGTGTGTTTCAGCGGAAAATGGCGGATACCCCGGCATATGGCGTCGAGGACTGCCGAGTTTTCTCAAACTGAACCTTGTGGGGTTTCCCTTCTCACGGCGGGATATGAACATCAAAGTGGACGAAGCTGAAAAGGCTATGGTCGAATCCAAGCCTAAACTCGTGATTTTCGGCGCAAGCCTCATCCTTTTTCCCCATCCGGTTCGAGAACTCGCGGAAACAGCCCGACAAATAGGCGCTCACGTGGGTTTTGACGGTTCACACGTTTTAGGCTTAATCGGCGGAGGAGAGTTTCAAAATCCTCTAAAAGAAGGCGCAAACGCGCTGTTCGGCTCCACCCATAAAACGCTATTCGGACCACAAGGCGGAATCATCTTAGCTAAAAAAGCGCACGGCGAAATTATTAAACGAAACATTTTTCCAGCTTTCGTTGACAACGCTCACTGGAACCGCATCGCAGCGTTGACTCTCGCGTTGGCTGAACTGAAGGAGTTTGGAAAAGCCTACGCGCGGCAAGTGATTCGAAACGCGCAGACGCTGGCTAAAACTCTGGCAGACTACGGCTTTCCAGTGGCTTGTTCCCATCTTGGTTTTACTCGTTCTCATCAAGTCCTTCTCAACTACGGTGACTACAAGAAGGGCGGAATCGTAGCCGACAAGCTAGAGAAAGCAAACATCATCGTAGACCACGGTGTTCGACTCGGCACATGCGAAGTCACTCGGCGAGGTATGAAAGAACCGGAGATGCAGCGTATAGCCGAATACATCAAACGCGTGCTCATCGACGAAGAAGACACGGAAAAAATAAAACGTGAAGTGAAAAACCTCGTGAAAGATTTTGGGGAAGTGGAATACTGCTTTAAATAGCGTGTTTTAAAGAAAGCCTCACATAACTATAGTCTTTCGCGGAAACGGTTCTTTATCGAACTTTATCTCGTTCTAGCTTTTAGTGCATTACAACTTTGTTTATGTATCTTCCCTTCACGTAGAGGTGGGGGTAGACCTTTGTTGCGTTTAGTGTGCTTCCTTCCGCTACTGTTACGTCGTCGGCGATTACCGAAACGCCCGATATTGTGGTGGGCTTTTTCGCTGTTGATAGGACCGTTGCGTGTCGTGCGATGATGCTGTTTTTTATCACTGCGTTGTCGCCTATTATGACTCTATCCATTATTGCGGAGTTTTCTATCACCACGTTTTTTCCGATTTTCGTGTAGTTGTCGATGCAGGAGTCTTTTATTCTTGTTCCATCTTTGATTTCGCAGTGTCTCCCTATTAGAACGGCGCCTTCCACGCTGATTTTCCCCTTTTTGATTTTTCTTATGATTTTTCTTCGGCGGATTATGGATTCGGGGCTTTCGCCTTGCACCCATATTCGCTTATTCGGAGAGAGCCTTCCGCCGAATTCTTGGAGTGAGGAAACTTTTCCGTAGAGCATGTCTTTCATTGCTTTTAGGTATCTCTTGGGGGTTCCTACGTCGTACCATCCGCCTTTTAGAACGTATCCGTAGACGGGTCTACCTGTTTTTATGAGGTATGGGATGAAATCGTAGCCGAAGTCTAGACGTCGGTTGCGTTTAATCATTTGTTTTACTTCTTTTTCTTTGAAGATTTCACGTATTTCCGGTGTTACCATGTACAAGCCTGTGTTTGCTAAATCGGAAGGCGCTTCTTCGGGTTTCGGCTTTTCTACAAACCGGGATATGCGCATGTCCTTGTTTATGTCGGCTATGCCGAAGCCTTCCACGTTTTTCACTCTTGTCAAGCCTATGGTCATCACCGCTTCTTTCTTTCGGTGGAATGCGAGAAGTTCTTTTAGTTCCACATCGAAGATGTTGTCGCCTTGAACCGCGAAAACCGGGTCTTTGACGTTGTAGTATTCCATGTTTATTCGAGCTGAGTCTGCGCTTCCGCAGTCATCAACATTGGGCTGATATTTTATGTGAATGCGAGGGTTAATCCCGTAACGGGCTGAAAACCCGATTCCGGACTCGAAGTAGTCGTGTAGGCTCCTATAGTTAGTGTAGCCTTTAACCCCGAAAATGAAGTGTTTAACGCCTTGACGAGCCAAGCATAAAAGAGAAATTTCAATCAAAGCCCTGTTTAACAAGCGTATACAAGCTTTAGAAACCTCCGCGGTGAGCGGAAGCAAACGTTTAGCTATTCCGCCTACAGGGATGATTACCCTTAGCTTTTCGGGAGAATAGTCCGCTGTCAAACCTTTTCCTCTCGAATGATTGTTCTTCAATAAGCATATAAAAGGTTTTAAGATTAATGAGTCAAAATGCACAAAGGTTAAAACATGTTTCAAAAGGTTTGGTCGCGGTAATATGAGCAGGCTCGGGGCTTATGTTCGGCTTATGCGTCCATTAAATGCTGTCATGATGGGGTTCGCCGTAATCGTAGGCGCCTTCCTCAGCAACAGAACAGAAGTCTTAACCTTCCCTCGAGAACTCTTACTCGGCTTCATAACTGGACTAACCTTAACAGGTGCTTCCATGGCTATAAACGACTATTACGACCGTGAAATAGACGCCATCAACGAACCTTCGCGTCCCATACCCAGCGGCGCAGTAAAACCCAAAAACGCCCTAGCATTTGCATCGCTGCTAACACTCATCGGAGTCGCAGCTGCTTTTCTGACGAACCTCTCGTGCGGCTTAACCGCAACAGTCGCGTGGATAATCATGGCAACCTACGTAACCGTTGGCAAACGCACCGGGCTTCCGGGAAACTTCATGGTAAGCGCTTGCGTGGCGGTTCCATTCATCTATGGAAGTTTAGCTGTAACCGGCAAGGTAACGTCGAACGTGATATTATTTGCCGCCATGGCTTTTCTATCTAACACTGGGAGAGAGGTGAACAAGGGAATAGCGGATGTTGCAGGCGACAAAGCACGCGGCGTGCAAACCTTGGCTGTGCGTTTTGGAAGCAAGCCCGCAGCAGCCTTAGCAGCATTCTTCTATTCGTCAGCTATTCTGTTGAGCGTCCTACCCGTGGCTTGGAGAATAGTCTCCGTGTGGTTTATCCCCTTCGTCGCAGTAACCAATTTCGGCTTAGCCTTTTCCTCGATTTCTCTGCTCAAGAACCCCTCGCGGGAAAACGCTCGAAAAATCAAAAACGCGGTTCTAATTTTCTTCTTGTTTGGGCTCCTAGGATTCGTCGCTGGAACCTTTTAAACGTCCAGCTCACTAAATATTTTAGTGATTAAGCTGAAGCTGGTTAAGAAAATGAGTTTGTCTGGTATTCACCTGCTTTTGACTTACCGATGCGACATGGAATGCGACCACTGTTTTGTTTGGGGTAGTCCGAACCAAACGGGCGTGATGACCCTTCGAGACGTCAAGCAGTTATTAGCTCAATGTGTAGAGTTGAAAACAGTAGACTACATTTCCATCGAAGGCGGAGAACCCTTCCTCTACTATCCTGTGATGATTGAAGCCGTGCGGGAAGCTGTTTCAAACGGGTTTCACGTGGAAGTCCTTTCGAACGCTTATTGGGCTACGTGCTTCGAAGACGCTGTTAAGTGGCTCCGTCCGCTCGCCGAAAGCCGGAACACGGAGCTAAGCGTCAGCAGCGACCTATACCACGGCGAAGAGTGGATAACAGAGCATGCCCGAAACGCCGTTCTAGCTGCTAAGAAACTAGGCATACCCGTGGAAGTGCTCGCTATCAAATATCCTAAACCGTCGCCTAAGTGTCCCCAAAAAATCGGAGGCGCAAAGGTTGGGCTCTATGAATTAATGTTTAAGGGAAGAGCCGCGGTGAAACTTGTAGATTTAGCTACCGTGAAAAAATCTTGGAAGGAGTTCACAGAGTGTCCCTATGAAAAGCTTGACAGCCCAGAACGTGTACACATCGACCCGTTTGGGCACGTGCACGTCTGCCAAGGAATATGCATAGGGAACGCTTGGAAAACGCCCTTACCCAGAATCTTTGAAAACTATAAAGTAGCTAAAAATCCTATAGTTAAAGCCTTGATAGAAGGCGGTCCAACAGCTCTCGTTGAAAGGTTCGGTTTGCCGCATAAAGATGTTTATGCTGATGCTTGTCACCTCTGCTACGAAGCTCGTTTGATGCTTAAAGAAAGGTTTCCACAAATCCTTTGTCCTCCGCAAATCTACGGCGAAGGGCTGAAGGCAAATAGAGCTTAGACGCTGTTACATCGCGTGAAAAGGTAGGAACATGTTTAACAAGTTTCCTATGGCGTAGGATACGAGAGCGCCTATTACCGCTAAAACGGCGTATTTCAACCCGGTTCTAAGCATGTTTCCTTTGCCGAGTTTCCCAACATAGCTTCCCATGGAAAAGGACAAGGTAATTCCGAATATAAACGCGATTACGAGGCTTGTTTGAACGTCTAGGAAAAGAAACGGGACGATGAGTATAAGAAGCGTAAGCAAGGTTGCAGAGAAGGATAGAACCCCGCTCATGAGCACTTCCCTTTTCGTGTGCACCCGGGTTTTCATTCCTAACCGGGCTTCGTGAATCTGAACGCTTCTCTCCGTTTCTTGCGAAAGGAAAAAGCCAATGGAATTTCCGAAGGCGTTGGCTAATCCTCCTAAAACTCCGGAAGTGATGATTATGCTTCTTCTTTCTATCAACGAAAGGGTTACCGTAGCTTCTGCAACTCCCATTATCAAACCTAAACAACAAATGATTCCGTCTGCCAATCCGAAAGATAGTCCTTCCATCCAATATCGCGAAGCAACTTCACGTGCTTTGAAATTCATACGATTCCCCAACTTGAACATTAGCTGATAAAGCCTCGGTTCCAACCTAAAAGTTTAACTAAAGGTTTTCAGGCAACGATTAGCTTTTAAGGAGTTTTTCCGATTAGGATTCGTAAAGCAAAGCTGGTTGATGTTCATGAGTGTTATTCGTGTTCAGCAAATCCTCGAGGGACGCTGCGAAGGAAAGAAGGTTCAAGTCAGAGGGTGGATTTACCGTAAAAGGGAAAGCAAGAAAACCATTTTTCTGGTGGTCCGTGACCCTACCGGCGTGGTTCAATGCACCGTGAAAAGGGATAGTCCAGCTTGGAAAACCGCAGAAGAAGCTACGATAGAATCCTCTGTGGTTGTATCTGGAACCGTTAAACGTGATGAGCGGGCGCCGGGCGGCTTCGAGATAGCTGTTGAAAACCTCAAGGTTGTAGGTTTAGCCGAAACTTTTCCGATAACTGAATATCAGAGCGAAGAGTTTCTGCGCGACGTTCGCCACTTGTGGTTGAGAAGCCGTCGTATGACGTTGATAATGCGTGTTCGAAGCGAGCTTTTATGGTATATTCACGAATTCTTCCGAAAACGCGAATTCGTTGAAGTTTCGCCGCCCATGTTTATTTCAAGCGCCTGCGAAGGCGGTGCAACCCTTTTCGGACTTAAATATTTCGATAAGGACTTGTATCTGACTCAGAGCGCGCAGCTGTATCTCGAGGCGCTTATATACTCGCTTGAGAAAGTCTACTGTGTGGCTCCTTCTTTCAGAGCGGAGAAAAGCCGAACTGTTCGCCACCTAACCGAGTATTGGCACGTTGAGGCTGAACAAGCCTTTGTCGGCATGGAGGAAATGATGAAGCTCGAAGAGAACTTGGTAACCTACGTGTGCCACAAGGTTGGTGAAAACTGCAGGAAGGAGCTCGACGCCTTAAATGTGGACGTGAACAAGCTTCTGGAAGTTAAAACCCCCTTCCCGCGGATAACTTACAGCGAAGCCATCGAACGATTAAAAGAAAAGGGCTTCAAAATCGAATGGGGCGAAGACCTAGGATACGACGAGGAGAAAGCCCTAGCTGCAGAATTCGGCAAACCCTTCTTTATCCACACCTATCCCAGACAAATCAAAGCCTTCTACTGTAAGCTGCATCCGGAAAACCCTGAACTCGTGCTGTCGGCTGACCTGCTCGTTCCAAGAGTCGGCGAAATCACCACCGGGGGCGCCAGAGAAGACGACAAAGACAAGCTAGTTGAACGGCTCGAGGAGTTTGGGCTTCGAAAAGAGGATTACCAGTGGTATATCGACCTTAGGCGTTATGGAACTGTACCTCACGCGGGCTTCGGACTAGGAGTTGAACGGCTGCTTATGTGGATGCTTGACCTAGAAAACGTTATGGAAGCCATCCCGTTTCCGCGGACGATAAGGCGTTTCTATCCATAAAACTCGAAAGAGGCTTAAACATAAAAATGGTGGAAGGGTAAAGTTTAGACGGCGTAGGCTATTTCGTCGATTGCTTCAGGGTTCCTCAACGTCGAAATGTCGCCTAACGGCAAACCTAGAACCTTTGCTCGAACGAGTCTCCGCATTATCTTTCCGCTCCGGGTCTTTGGAATGTCCTTGACGAACCAGACTTCGTCGGGTCTAGCAATCTTACCCATTTCTGCTGCAACGTGTTCTCTGAGCTCTTTTCGAAGTTCTTCGCTTGGCTGGACTCCTTCTTTGAGGACGACGAATGCTACTATGGCTTCGCCTTTTATTTCATGAGGCTTACCA
>QMXC01000057.1 GCA_003661945.1 Candidatus Bathyarchaeota archaeon
CATGAAAGAATGAAAGGTCCAGCGACGAAGAAGTACAGAACGCTGGGAACTCCGCTGAACGTTCTTGTGCACAACTCGCTGTCTTGTATGCCTACTCGGAACTATAACAACTCCTTCTTCGAGGGAGCTGAAAAAGTAAGCGGCGAATACCTCAACGAAAGATTCGTAGCAAAAATAATCGGCTGTAGCTCCTGCGCCATGAGGTGCGAGCACGTCTGCGTGGTTCCAGAGGGTCCCTACAAGGGCACTATGACCCGTATGGAGTATGAACCCTTATGGGCTATGGGACCCTACTGCGGCGTGGACAGGCTAGACGCCATTATTAAGGGAATGGACATATGCAACTATTACGGAATAGACGCGATAAGCGCCGGAGTAATCGTTGGCTTCGCCATGGACTGCTATGAACAAGGAATTCTAACCAAGGAACAAATGGACGGGATAGACGCAAAATTCGGAAATCATGAAGCCTTGGTTGCTCTTCTGCATAAAATCGGCAAACGCGAAGGCATAGGCGACATACTCGCAGAAGGAGTTAAAATCGCTGGAGAAAAAATCGGTAAAGGCGCTGAAAAACTAGCGCAGCACATCAAAGGTGTGGAAGTAACAGGCTACGACCTCCGCGCCCTAAAAACCGCGGCTCTAGGCTTCGCCGTTTCGTTCAGAGGCGCAGACCACAATAGGCACGGAGCATACGGATTCGACGTAAAAGGAAAAGTCGACCGGTTGAAAGCTGAGAAGGGCAGAGGAAAACTCGTCAAAGACATGGAAGACATGTACACTGTTATCGACTCGCTAATCGTCTGCAAGTTCTCACGAGGCACCTATTATGAGGGCTTCCAAGACTTGGCTAAGGTCTACAGCCTAGTAACCGGATTCGAAACTTCAGCCGAAGAAATGCGGAGATCAGGCGAGAGAATCAACAACGTGGCGAGGCTCTTCAACATCCGTGAAGGATTTGGAAGAAAAGACGACACGCTTCCATACAAGGTAATGAATCTTCCCATACCCGACGAAGGACCATCCAAAGGAAGCTACGTGACACAAGCAGAGCTTGACCTGCTACTCGACGACTACTACGAGGTTCGAGGGTGGACGAAAGAAGGAATCCCAACGATTAAGAAGCTCAAAGAACTAGCCATGGACGACCTAATCTACATAGTGGAGCCGAAGCTTAAAACCGCTGGAGGAGCATAAAAAGGAGGAACGTGCAAATGGTGAAGCTTCACGAAAGGAAATTTGTTTCAGCGGACCCTGAAAAATGCACGGGCTGCCAAGTCTGCGAATACGTGTGCGCCATGGAAAAAGAGGGAGTCTTTAACCCGCTAAAATCTAGGATACGAGTGGTTCGCTTGAATCAGCTCATCAACATGTCGATTACGTGTAGGCTCTGCGAAGACCCGCCGTGCGTCGCTGCATGTCCAAGAGACGCCTTGACCCAGTCCGAAGAAACAGGAATAATCCTTGTTGACGAGGACAAATGCAACGGATGCGGATGGTGCATCGAAGCATGCGACTACGGCGCAATAACCTTGCACCCCGATAGAAAAGTTGTCTTCGTCTGCGACCTCTGCCAAGACAAGGGCGAACCCCAATGCGTGAAATGGTGTCCTGAAGAAGCCCTAGACTTCGTAACAAGCGACGTGCTAGCGCAAAAAGCAAGGATTGAAGCCGTAAAGAAACTGTTCCAAGAAGCACTCAAAGCAGCCGCACCAGCACCATAACCCTTTTCTTTCCTTTTTGCATTTTATACTTCAATGAAAGAGAAAGAAAATGAGATAACTCGCTAGCTGAAAAGGTTAATCTCGAAAATGGACATATGGCTTGCGGTGGTAATTTTTTCGCTCTTCACGATTTTTGTAGTGGTTGTCCTTTTGGATAGGATATTCAAGTTTTTGAACGTGTCGATTTACGTTCTTCGTTATCTTAAGATTTTAGTCGCTGGTTTGATGATGATTCTTCTTGTCGGAATATTTGGTTTTTCTTCCGATTTCTGGACTGAAGCTCTGCTCTCCGGCATCAACCGACTCATTTACCGAATTATCTTCGCCCTTTTCGCTTCTTTGGTTGTTGTCTGCATAATATACTTAGTATTCGTACATAAGAAAAAGCTAGATGGAACGGAGCGCGTTTACGAGAATTTCAGCTAGAGTTTGAGCTGTTCCCTCAACTTCGCTGGTTAATCCTTCGCCGAAACTTGTATCCTTCGGTTGAATAGCTAGCAGGGCTACCTTTGCCCCTAAGCTTGTTTTCAAGTATTCGCAGAAAATCTGTAGGGGCAGCATATGCGTGGAAACTGCTGGGGCTGCTTTTCCCAGCTTTTCTATAAGCCTAACGCTTCCAGCTGGCTCGTTGATTATCGCAGCGTCGATAACTAAAACATGCGTAGGTTTGAACTTTTCAATTTCTTGAAGAAAATTCTCGGGAACGGTTTCGCATTCGATGAGAAACACGTTTTCCGGAACCTTTTCTTTCAAGCGTTGAACAACTTCCATGCCTACGAAGTCGTCTCGGCGAAGGGGATTACCTATTCCAGCTATAACTATTTTTTTCGCACCATTTAACCATGCTCGAAGCGTAGCTTCTATGCTGCAATTCCTTTTCTTCGTCGCTTTTCTCTCCAGCAGGTTAAAAGCTCGTGAACGCTACCTAACTTTGCAACAAAATTAGAAGAAGGGGGAATTTAACGTTTTATGCTTTTTACTAGTTTGCCGTTACTGTCGTAGATTTCAATTTTAAGCGGCATTTCCCCAAAAGCGTAATGCGATGCACATGCTAAGCATGGGTCGTAAGCTCTGTAGGCCATTTCAACCATGTTTAGCAGTCCTTCGCTGACGTTTTCTCCCTTGATCAGGCCTTTAGCCGCATCTCGGATAGACATGCAAATCGCCGGATAATTGTTGGTTGTTGCAACTATAAGGTTCACATCTTTGATTAGGCCATCCTGGTCAAGCTTGTAATGGTGAATAAGCGTTCCTCTAGCCGCTTCGACTATTCCTACGCCTTCTCCAGGTTCGCCAACTGGGTTGCGAATGTTCTGGCTCGTTATCTCCGGATCCTTGGCTAGTTCCACGGCTCTTTCAGCCGCGTATAGGAGCTCAATCAGCCTAGCCCAGTGGAATGCAAGCGTGGAATGCACAGGCCTCCCGAGAGTGTCATACATCCGCTTATACTCTTCGTTTGCGAGCGGAGTCGCCATGCCTTCAGCTGCGTTCAATCTTCCAAGCGGGCCTACACGGTAGATTCCGCTTTCCGGCCCGTCAATGAATCCTTTCCATCCCACCTTCTTTAGGTAGGGCATTTTCACGTAGGTCCATTCTTCTACGCGCTCCGCTACTATGTCTAGGTATTCGCTTGGAGCAAACTTTACGAATTCGTTGCCGTTTGGGTCTGTCACGCGAACTTTTCCATCATAGAAGTTCACGTGGTTATTCTCGTCCACTAAGCCCATGTTGTAGGTTCTAAGCGTGTAATGGTCGCTCTTAATCATGTCCAAATATCTGGTGTTTCCAAGCACTATGTCATCAAAAAGTTTCAGCGAAAACCTTGCAAACTCAACACATGATTCAGCCATTTTCAGAAGTTCATCTCTTTCCTCTTCTGTTAGCGGCTTCGAAACTCCGCCTGGCAACCCGCAGACTGGGTGAGTTGCCTTTCCGCCGATGATTTCGGTTATTTTTTGGCCATAAGCCCTATGTCTGATAACTTTCTTGCCAACCTCTAAGCCAGCCTTTTTTATTACGCCTAAGATGTTTCTTTCCGCTGGCGGTGCATCTGGCCCAACGACGAAGTCCGGTCCGCCTAGATAGTAGAAGTGCAACGTGTGGTCGTATATCATGTAGCCACAGTACATGAGTTCTCTAAGCTTTTTTGCTGCCGACGGCGGTTCAACGTTGAAGCATGCGTCTAGGGCTTTTGTAGAAGCCATATGGTGAGCTACTGGGCATACTCCGCAGATTCTACTCGTAATCTGGGGCATAAGCTCAGCTCTTCTTCCCATGCAGAATCTCTCGAACCCTCTAAGCTCCGGAATCTGCAAATAAGCGTTTTCAACGGTTCCCTGCTCGTTTAGGAAGATGGTTATTTTTCCGTGTCCCTCGAGTCTCGTGATTGGGTCTATAACTATTTCTTTCATTTCCGCATAACCCTCCTATTAATAATTGAGGCTGGAAGAGAATACATGTAGAAGGTGCCAATCGGGTCCTTAATTTGTTCGATTAGTTTTTCAACTTCTGTGTAGGTTTCTTTCTCGTTTTCCACTCCAAGTATGGAAGCCAAAGCGCTTATCATAGCTGCGCCCTGTTCTGGAGCGTTTGGACACGGGCCTCCGCATCCCGTGCATGGCATATTAGCCTTTAAGCATCTTGCTCCGCATCCTCCACGCGTGGCTGGTCCCATACAGATTATCCCTTGTTCAAGTAGGCATCTTTCCGGGTCTGGAGTAATCTCGTACGGGCGGTAGACTCGAGCTATTTTCTTTTCCCCCTTCTTTCTTGGGCATTCGTCGCATACGGATTTTAGCGGCGCTAGAACCGAGCCTTTAGGCGGAAGTTCTCCTTTTGCTATGGCTTCCAGGGCGAACAATGTTCTTTCAACAGCCGGTGGGCAGCCGGGAACGTAATAATCAACTTCAACTGTTTGGTCCAGGGTTTTTACCGTGTCGTAGAATTCAGGTAATCTTAGTTCTCCTTCAGGAACTCTCACTCTGGTTTTTGGCAGGACCTTGTTTGGGTTGTTTGTTGAGAACGTTTCGATGTAGGCTTTTTCGAACACTTCCTGCTTATTTGCTAGGTTTGCTAGTCCGGGTATTCCTCCTAGATGAGAGCATGCGCCGTAGGCTATCAGAATTTTTGATTTTTGTCTTAGCAGTTTAGCCATGTGTTCTTGCTCTTCGGTTCTTATGGCTCCGTTGAAGAAGCATACGTCTATGTATTTGTCAGGCATGTTTTCAACGTCTTTGTATTTAATATCCATGGCTACTGGCCAAAACACTATGTCAGCTATTTGCACCACGTCTAGGATTTTCTCGTCTATGTCCAGAACCGCTATCTCGCATCCTCCACAGCTTGCAGCCCAGTAGAAGGCGAACTTAAGCTTCTTTTTTTCCTCAACCATAGCGTTTCTCTCCTAAATTTGTTCAAGAAGTTGGGTTGGTTTGACTCTGAGTTCGTTTATTGCGAGTTCTTCTGGCGTGAATCCCATGGCTAAGCCTAATAGCTGCGGGTAATGCAGAACTGGTATGCCTATTTTCGTGTTGAACGCCCGTTCTATTCTCGGCTGGTTTAAATCGTACATCATGTGGCAGAACGGGCAAACCGTAATCAATGCTTGGGCGCCGACATCCATTATGTGGTCGAATTTTTCCTTAGCCATGCTGAACGGAATTGTTTCGTTCACGCCGATGATGGGGTTTCCGCAGCATTCAGCTTCATCCATGTAGTCTAGGCATTTAGCGCCCGTAAGCCTAATTAACTCTTTGAGAAGCTTCGGGTCTTCCGGGTCGTCTTTTCCAATAAGCTTTTTGGGTCTTACAATGTGGCATCCGGTGTGCTGAGCCACTCGTAGGTTTGTTAACGGCTTTTTAACAGCACCCTTTATTTTTTCAAAGCCTATGTCTTCGGTTAGAACGTGAACGAGATGCTTAACCTCGATTGTTCCTTTAAATTCCATTCCGAACTCTTTCAAGTATCCGTTGATTTTCTCTCTTTCTTCCTCTTCTTCCTTAAGCGTCTTGTTTACTTTGTAAAGTGTTCCAAAGCATCCGTTGCATAAGGTGAGAATGTTTAGCCCTTCTCTTTCCGCCACGCATAGGTTTCTTGCGGCTAGCGTCAACATTGTGTCGTGGTTTACTGGGTCCATTGGAAAGCCGCAGCAATTGTATTCCGGCATTTCAACCAGTTCCACTCCGAGCGCTTGCAGAACTTTTCTCGTTGAGACTTCGTAGCTTGAAAGTCTGTAGGGAATTACGCATCCCAAGAAGATTAGGTATCTAGGTTTTTCTTCAGCCATTTTTACTCCACCTTCTCAAATGTTTCGGAGTTCTCAAGGAGTTTTGTGAATCCGGTTAATTCGAAAACTTTCGCTACTTCGTCTGGTTTTGTCTTTGGAAGCGGGGGCAATCCCGCTTGTTCTCTTCTTCTGATTCTTGATTCTGGAATCATGTAGACAAAGCCGCTTTTCATGAGGTTCCCGGCTAGTTCCTTATAGACTAGCGGCATTAAGTTTGTGTGTTTCACGGACATGTTTCTAAGCACGCGTATGACGTGCGCTACATCTACGTCTTGTGGGCAATGGTCGATGCACGTGTAGCATGTTGTGCATATCCAGAGATGTTTGTCAGATAAGATTCTGTCCTTTAATCCAAGTTGTACCATGCGTGCAATTTTCCTTGGTCTATAAAACTCGCTGTAACGCGAAACTGGGCAATCAGCTGTACATGTTCCGCATTGGAAGCAGAGCATAAGTTTTTCTGCGCCGTGAATTTTCGAGATTTCGTATTTGAACTTGGGGTCTAACTCCTCGGCTTTAATAACTTGACTGGTTTGAGACATTTAGGTTCTACCTCCAACCTTTAAGGGGTTAGGGCCGAGCTTCTTGATTTCTTCCACCATTTCCTTTATAATAGTTGCGAACTTGTCTCCTTCAGAGGCTGACACCCATTCTAACCGTAATCTCTCGGGTTCTATGCCTAATTCTTTCAGCATTCTCTTCAAAAGCGTGATTCTTCTTAAAGCCTTCAAGTTTCCGCTGATATAGTGGCAGTCGTGTGGTGGGTGGCAACCAGCAACTAGTACGCCGTCTGCGCCGTTTTTGAATGCTTCGAGAACGAAAGCTGGGTCTACTCTGCCGCTACACATGACGCGTATTATTCTTATGTTCGGCGGATATTGGATGCGGCTTACTCCAGCTAGGTCTGCTCCTGCATAGCTGCACCAGTTACATAGGAAACCGATTATTTTTGGTTCAAATTCTTCTTTTTCGCTCATGTTTTCACCTCTACCAGAGCGGCTTTAACTTGGGCTAGAATTTCTTCCGTGGTGAAGTGTCCCATGGTTATGGCTTTTGTGGGGCATGCTGAACCGCAGGCGCCGCAGCCTTTGCATAGGGCTTCAATTACGTGTGCAATTAGTTTTCCGTCGGCTTGTTCTTTCATTTCTATTGCACCGTACGGACATAGATGTTCACAAATTCTACACCCACTACATAAA
>QMXC01000058.1 GCA_003661945.1 Candidatus Bathyarchaeota archaeon
CAGAGAAAGCAAGAAGAACCGCCGAAAACTTTCATCTGCAACCGGAATTCGTTGAACTCGTGCTAAGAGAAGCAGACAAAATATTTGGCGGTGTGGAAAAAGCCCTTTTAACACTTAAAAACGGAAACTTTCACGTGAATTCTGGAATAGACAACAAAAACGCTCCGGAAGGACACGTGGTTTTACTTCCCGAAAACCCGCATAAAAAGGCTGAGGAAATAAGAAGGAAAATTGAAAGTTCAACTGGAAAGAGGATAGGCGTCATAATAGTTGATAGCGGGGTGCATCCGCTACGGATGGGAACCCGCGGCTTCGCTATAGGAGTTTCAGGGTTCAAGCCGTTAAAAGACTATAGAAACAGCAAAGACCTTTTCCAAAAACAGATTTACGTAACTCGCCACGCGATAGCCGACGACCTAGCTAGCGCGGCACACTTTCTAATGGGGGAAGCTGACGAACAAATTCCAGCGGTGCTCATAAAAAACGCTGGGGTTGAACTCACAGATGAGGACTGTTCGGGAGAAATGCGTATCTCATCCAAAGACTGCGTGTTTACCAGTGCCTTCAATCTAGAGGAAGCTAAGTTTCTTTAAAGCTTTAATTAAGGCAACTCCTATAACCGTGGCGGCGAAAGCCATAATTAGCCTTTCTATAGGATACTGGAAAGCCACAAGCTTCCAGCTAAAGTTCGACGCCTCTTTTAGGGGAGCAAACAACGGGAAATAAACCATTTCAAAAACCAGCGAGCCCGCCATATGCCCATAAAGAACCGACACAAAAACGATTATGAAAACACCTAGGAAATTCTTCGCATGGTCATTGGGTTCATAAACGTTTTTCGCAGCTAAACGCGTTAAGGGCGAAACCAACAGCGCAAAAGCAACTATGTGCATCCACACGGTGAGAGGGAAGCTCCAGACAGGCCCATAGTTTGGGTAGAAGGCGAAGCCGGTGAACAAGCAGAGATACGAAATTATGCATATGTTCCTTTTCTGGTTGAAGAGCAGACCAGAGCAGAATGTTGAGGCAATTCCTGCTGCTAAGCTCCATATTCCGTAGGCTCCGTTGAAAAGAGCAATAGCTCCGCCTATCGATACGGCCGCGGCGCCTAGAAATGGTCCGAGAATCATCCCTATCAAAGGCGCTATAATGCTAGCCACAGTGATGAATTTGCCGTAGTCGCCGATTACTGGAAACAATGTCCAGAAAGAGGAAACAACGTAGCACGCGGCAAAAGAGCTAGCTAAGGCTAGATTCTTCGCATCCAACGTAAAGTTCGTGCCGAACTGCATCGTTTAACCTCTACACAGCCCTCTAAGAAACATTCCTTATTGTGGGTTTTCTGGTAAAAACTTAACTTACAAGAAGAGAAAATTGAAAGCAAAAATTGGGGTTTTAGAATTCTTCGCCGAATTCAGGTTTCTCTTTTTCGCCTTTCTTCTCTTTTTCCTCTTCTTCTTTCATGCCCTTCGCTGCGATGACGTCGTCGATTTTCAGTATCATGCATGCTGCTTCGGTTGCAGACTTTATTACTTGCTGTTTCACTCGTAGGGGTTCTAGCACTTTGAGTTCCATCATGTCTCTGACTTTCCCTGCGGACACGTCGACCCCGTAGTATGGGCTCGCCGTGTTTTCATGTTTGGCTCTTAGTTCAACCATGATGTCTATCGGGTCGAGTCCAGCGTTTTCAGCTAGCGTCAGCGGAATTGTTTCAACGGCGTCCGCGAAGGCTTCGATGGCTAGTTGTTCGCGTCCTCCAACTTGGACGGCATAATCGCGCAGGTGCTTGGCTACTTCGGCTTCTGGCGCGCCGCCACCAGCGACTATTTTTCCGTCTTCGATGGCGTTTCTTACGACGCATAGGGCATCATGAAGGGAGCGTTCTGCTTCGTCTACTACGTGTTCGGTTCCACCTCGAACCACGATGGTTACGGCTTTGGGGTTTTTACATTCACGTATGTAGACGAGTTTGTCTTCGCCGATTTTTACCTCTTCAACGGTTTTGGCTTCACCTAACGTGTCAGCTGTCAAGTCCTTTACGCTGGCAACTATTTTGCCGCCGGTAGCCCTAGCAAGCTTCTCCATGTCTCCGCTGCTCACGTTTTTAACGGCGAGTATGCCCTTCTTAGCAAGGAAGTGCAACGCTACGTCGTCAATGCCTTTCTGGCAGAAAACAACGTTCGCGCCCGTACTGGCTATGGTGTCCACCATTTCCCTAAGCATTCTTTCCTCTTCGTCCAAGAAGAGCTTCATCTGCTCCGGGTTATCAATGTTGATTTTAGCGTCGAACTCTGTTTTTTCAATTTCAAGCTTCGCGTTCAGAAGGGCAATTTTGGCGTTTTCCACGAGCTTAGGCATTTGCGGATGAGCCACTTCCTTGTCAATGACCATTCCCTTGACGAGCTCTGTTTCTTCGAGGCTTTTTCCATGCTTCTTTAGGATTTTTATGAGGTCTATGTCCGCTTTGATTTTCCCATCCTTCTCTTCAGCCACTTGCTTTACTGCTTCAACAGCTATTTTCGCGAAGTGTTCCTTTGCTACAGCTACTCCTTTGCTTCCCATAGAGGTCATAGCGACTTCCTTCAACCTCTGCTCGTCTTCGAGGCTTACCGGAACCGCTATCTTCTCCAGGATTTCATGTGCTTTCTCAGCGGCTTTTTTGAACCCGTCGATTATCATCGTTGGATGGACGTTCTGGTCGAGTAGTTTTTCAGCCTTATCTAAGAGCGCTCCGGCAAGGACAACAGCGGTGGTTGTTCCGTCGCCTACTTCGGCGTCTTGGGTCTTAGCTACTTCCACGAGCATTTTAGCCGCTGGATGCTGCACGTCCAGCTCCTTCATTATGGTAGCGCCGTCGTTGGTTATCGAGACATCCCCAAAACTGTTCACGAGCATTTTGTCCATTCCACGGGGACCAAGAGTTGTCTTTATGGTTTCAGCCACTATCTTCGCGGCAGTAATATTGTTTCTTTGAGCCTCCTTTCCAGTTGTTCGAGTTGTCCCTTCTTTGAGTATCAAAACTGGAACGGTTTCCATTCTGTGTTCACCTCCATGCACATGATTACTGCGCAAAGAGGTGATGCATCATAATAGGCAAAATTTTCTGCAAAAACGGTTATATTTAAACTTTTCTAACCGTTTTTGCGACGGCATAATGAAAAATAGGGAAAGTTGGGCTATGCTATTCCGCATTTTTTCAGCAGGCGCTTCCACCGTTTGTCGACAATCTCTTGAATCTCGCTGATTACGTGTTCGTGCTCCGGCGTGAACAAGTGTCGGAACCGTCCTTGAATCTTCAGATACTCCTTTACAGGCTTCTTTCGCTCCGGCTTCAACGCTATGACCTTACTGGGCGCCGAAAGCCTGTATTCGCCGTCTACGGCTTCCCACAGGGGAAAGACGCATGTTTCTACGGCTAATCGGGATAATTCTATGCCTTTTTCTGTTGGAAAACGCCATCCTCTTGGGCACGGGGCGATTACGTGTAGAAACGCTGGTCCCTCGGCTTCCAGTCCTTTTCTAGCTTTGGCGATTAGGTCTTTCCAGTAGAAGGGTGAAGCCGTGGCTACGTAGGGAATTTCATGCGCCACCATGATTTCGGCTATTGGCTTTTTGAATTGGGGTTTGCCGGGTATAACCTTTCCCGCCGGGGAGGTTGTTGTCCACGCGCCGTGGGGGGTTCCACCGCTTCTTTGTATGCCCGTGTTCATGTAAGCTTCGTTGTCGTATAGCACGTATAGAAAATCGTGTCCCCGTTCCGCGGCTCCGGATAAGGCTTGGATGCCGATGTCGTAGGTTCCGCCGTCTCCGGCGAAAGCGACAACATCCACGTGTTCGTTCTTTATTTTTCCCTTCCGCCTTAGCACTTTTAACGCCGTTTCGATTCCCGAGGCGTTTGCCGCCACGTTCTCAAAAGCAGTGTGAATCCACGGGATTCTCCAAGCAGTGTATGGGTAAATGGTTGAAGAAACTTCGATGCAGCCAGTAGCATGCGAAGCTATTATTGGTCCTCGTGCGGCTTTCAAAACCAGCCTATGAACAGTTGCTGGAACACATCCGGCGCATGCACGATGCCCAGAAGCGAAAAGCTCCGGTTTCTCGGCGATTTCCTTTGCGGTAAATTTCCATTCGCTCACAATTTTCGCCTCCTTACTCCCTTACTCCTATAAACTGAACCGGTTTCTCCACCCGGTTGGTTTCAACTATCTGCTGTAGGTCTTGGTAGATTTGATGTATCATCATTGGAGATGTGTCTCTTCCACCTAGTCCGTAAATGTAGTTTGAAACGTGGGGACGCGTTTGCAGGTCGTAGAGCACGTGTCGGACCTCGTGGAATACGGGTCCTCCAAAGCCTCCGAAGCTACAGGCACGGTCCATAACGCCTACTGCCTTCACGTTTGCCAAGGCGTTTTTTATCTCTTCCGTGGGCAACGGGCGGAAGGTTCGAAGTCTAAGCAGTCCGGCTTTTATCCCTTTCGAGCGGAGTTCGTCCACAACTGTTTTCACTGTTCCAGCTGTTGAGCCTAGGCAGACAGCGGCTATTTCAGCGTCTTCCAAACGGTAAGCGTCGATTAGTCCGTTGCCGTATCGTCTTCCGCTTATTCCGGCATACTCGTCGTGCACCTGTTTGATTATTGGAAGCGCTTTACGCATGGCTTCTTCTTGTTGCCGTTTTATTTCGAAATAGTAATCGAAAAGCGCTAAGGGACCGATGGTTATCGGGTTTTCCGGGTCAAGCCGAAACGGCACGAGTTTTCCTTCGTGGCTTTTTACGAGAGGAAACTTTCGTGTTCCAACGAAGTTTCTAACCGTTTCATCAGGCAGCACTTTCACGTTTTCGAGAGTGTGACTCAAAAAGAAGCCGTCGAGTCCAATCATGACGGGTAAAAGCACGTCCGTGTGTTCGGCTATTCGGAAGGCTTGAATAACCGAGTCGTAGGCTTCCTGCGAGTTTTCAGCGTATATTTGTATCCATCCGCTGTCCCTTTCCGCCATAGCGTCAGAATGGTCACAGTGAATGTTTATGGGCGCGGATAAAGCTCTGTTTACAACTGCCATAACCACGGGTGCACGGCAACCAGAGGTTACGAAAAGAATTTCATGCATAAGCGCTAAACCAGCCGACGCGGTAGCCGTAAACGCTCTAGCGCCCACAGCTGAAGCAGCTAAACAAGCGGTTAAAGCGCTATGCTCGGACTCCACACACACGAATTCCGTGTCAACCTCGCCGTTGTGAACATATTCGCTGAACCTTTCAACTATTATGGTTTGAGGAGTTATGGGGTAAGCCGCCACCACATCTACGTCAGACTGCTTCACAGCGTAAGCAACCGCTTCGTCTCCATTCATAGCGAGAACTTTCTGCTTAACAAGGGTCATGCATGTTCCCTCCTATTCAACCGCCATTTCTATGGCTTTGACGGGACACTCGTTGGCGCATATGCCGCATCCCTTACAAAAATCGTAGTTGAACTCCAAATCCTCTTTCTCCGGGTTCCATTTTATCGCTCCGTCAGGACAGTATATTGCGCAGAGCAGACAACGCGTGCATTTATCAAGGTCTCTTACAGGTTTGAAGGTTTTCCAGTCTCCGGTTAGGTATTCCGTGCTCGGCACCCAGCATACTCCTGCTAGCGGAATGTCTTTCCATCCTCTTTTTTCCGGGCTCATTCGCATCTTGCCTCCTCGTAGGCCTTTTTTACAACAGCTATATTTTTATCAGCGATCTGCGGGGGAAACCTTTCCTTAACAGCTGCTTCTATGCTCTGGAGATTTACTAAGCCAACAGCTCGCATGGTTGCACCCAACATAGCTGTGTTCGTAATTGGTCTGCCAATTATGTTGAGCGCTATTTCAGTCGCTGGAACAGTCCAGATTTTAGCGTTTACTTGTCCAAGTTTTTGTCGAAGTTCGGCGGGACCTTCTTTTGTGTTCACGACGATTGCGCCGTTAGGTCGAACTCCGTCGGCTATCGGAACGGTCTTTATAAGCGTTGGGTCCAACACTACAACTACGTGAGGGTTATAAACGGTGCAGTGGAGATTTATCGGTTCTTCACTTATTCGCGTGAAAGCCCGTATTGGCGCGCCCATGCGTTCCGGTCCGAATTCCGGGAAAGACTGTATGTATTTTCCTTCGCTGATAGCTGCCCTTGCTAGGAGTTCGCTAGCGGTCCACGCGCCTTGTCCACCTCGTCCATGCCATCTGATTTCAACAATGTTTCCCAATGGAATATTTCCTCCGAATCTTCACATACTCTAACAAGTCTTACATATACGTGTTTCGAAAAGAAATTCTAAGCGAAGCTATCTTTCGATGCTGACACAAGTAAAATTATTTTGAAAGAGAATAATTTAGTCTCGGCGGATGGAGCATTGAATAATTTTTGGGCAGGTTAAACATTCATCGGGAACGGGACAGTTTTTGGGAAGGGAGCTTAAAAAGCCGAAGTGAAATGGACAGTTTTTAGGAGTTCTGTCATCCGCCGAGGCGGTTAAGACCGTTCCTTCGGCTTTTTTCAAAGAAACGATTTTCAAGACTTTTTCGTTTTCGACGACTATCTCGAGTTTTGATTTGCAGTAAGGACACGCATAGTATGTTTGACGCGGGATCGACAGAGTGTCAGTTAGCATTATGGGCTTATCAAACCCTTTTCTACACTCGTCGTTAGGGCAGATGAAGCGGTGTTTTCGTCGCAAGGCGGGTCATCTCTGGAGGGGCAATTTATCCAGAATCTTAATATTTAATAAATATTTCCGTATACAAGAACAACAGAAATACACGAACTAAACGAAGAATTTAATTTCCAGAACTCTAAACTTTAGAAACCAGACGCCCCCGTAGCCTAGCCCGGTTAAGGCGTCAGCCTTGTAAGCTGAAGATCCCGGGTTCGAATCCCGGCGGGGGCTTCACTCCATGTTAATTACTTAATAAATGGAGCTTCTGTTGTGCTCAGCTTCCAACAGACATAGACTCTTTTTATAACGACGATGTTTGTCAAAACGGCTAAAACCACGAGCGTTACGAAAACCTGGTTGAAGATGCCGCCGATCATGATTATGAGAAGCCTTACGTCCCGGTTTGCCGCGTATCCGGAGATTCCCCTTTTGAAGGTTATTCCGAAACTTTGTTTCGCCCG
>QMXC01000059.1 GCA_003661945.1 Candidatus Bathyarchaeota archaeon
CGCCTAATCCACGATGGGAGAAACCTTTGACAGTAGAGCGTAGAAAACCTGTAGTCAAGAAAGATTATGGCGCCTTTATCCGTTAATCTCCGTATGGGTCTACCCGCTGTTTGCGCTGCTTTCTTCATAGCTGGCAAAACATAGCCGTATTCTCTTCCGTAGCCCGGGAAACATTTTTCGAAATACTCTATTTGTGCCTTGACCTTAGGCGTGGGCTCTGCGTAGGGAACTCCAACAATCACCACGGAATTCATCTCGCCGCCCGGGTAGTCCACGCCTTCCGAAGACCTTCCGCCTTGAACGCCCAGCAGAACTGCTCCTCCCCGTTTGGCGTAGGATTTGAACTCGCTGATTAGCCGAGCGTTTTCTCTCGAACGCATTTTCCTCCTTTCGTAGAAAAGCGGTTTATCAACGAAGTCTCGGATTCCCGCTTTCAACAAAGCTTCCAAAACCTCGTAGGAAGCTGCGAAGACTCCTACGTTGGCTGGTGTGCAACACGTAACCTCGGCTATTCGTTTGACTATCTTTCGATACATTTCCTCGGTTCTCCGTGTCATGGCTGTTGTTACTCCGCGGCACACTAGTGCGAGAACGTTTTCTTCTGGAAAAGGTGGAGGCACAACTTTCTTCACGGAATCTTCGTCTAGCTGCGTTATCTTGGCGTAGGCTTCTAAAGGCTGAAGCGTTCCGGACATTATTACGCTGCAGTAAACTCTTGAGAAAACGGGGACAGTTATCTTAGCCGGGTCTAGCGCTACTATTTCCAGCTTAACCGCAGATGTTCCCGTTTTCGTCGTATATCGAGTCAAGGCGTGCACGAAGGAAGGGTCTTCAGCGGTTTCCATCCATCTCAAAAGGAATTCGGCTGTTCTTCGAATATATGAACGTGGAAACCTTCCCTCATTCAGCAAGGTTCGCTTAACAATCATTCCGACCTCGTGAAGTTCTTCTAGAAACGCTGAAACATCCGCAGTTTCAGCTTCACGTTCTATGATTTCAAAAATTAGTTGCGGTTGAATGAGTGATTCCTTTCTGCTTTTTCCGCTGATGTTTTCCAGCGAGGTTCTGAACGCCTTGCAAAACTCCGCGATGTCTTCATATTCGAACCGTTTCGCCTCGTTTTCCGCTTGTCTCAAAGTGAAAGCTGACAAGCTATCGCTTGCGATTTCCACAGCGGTGTCTGGAAGGTTATGCGCTTCGTCAACAATCAATAGGACTTTGCCCAATCCTTTTTCGAGGTTTTTCATGAAAAACGCTCTTATCTTCGGGTCGAAGACGTATAGATAGCTTAAAGCTACCACGTTAACTTCGCTTATGGAGGCTTTGACGAGCTCGTAGGGACAGAACCTTTCCACGCGGCATATTTTATGAATTTCCGACGCCTTGTATGGTCTAAGCATGATCTGCTGTTGCAGTTCGCCGTACCGTTCGAAGTCTCGTTCAATTCGGCTATAGTATGGGCACCGCTCTTCGGATTTTAGCATCTCACAAGCTTCCATGACTGCCCTAGCATCTGAGGCTCTCCGTGCAACCATGGGGTGTAAACACATTTCAGAGCGTCCACGAACGGATAAGCCTGAAACTATCTGTTTCTTCGCGATTTCCATGAGCTCTTCGATGACGCGGTCGTGTTGCCTATGAGTCTTAGCTACATACAAGATCTGAAGGTTTCGCTCCAAGGCGATGGGTAGACACGCGGACAATGCTGCGACGGTTTTGCCTAACCCGTTGCTTCCTTCAATCAAGACGTTGGTTCGGTTATCCACGGCTTCATGAATTGTTTTGATGAACTTGTCTTGGAAAGGTCTAACCTTCACGTACGGGAAGTATTCTCTGACTTTTGGCGGGAGCTTAACCATCACTCATCCTCTACGT
This sequence comes from Candidatus Bathyarchaeota archaeon, assembly GCA_003661945.1. GTDB lineage: Archaea > Thermoproteota > Bathyarchaeia > Bathyarchaeales > UBA233 > UBA233. The sequence goes on from QMXC01000059.1 coordinate 1,876, forward strand.
TAACACGTGGGCAAACATCGTTTAAGGGGCAAGATCCGCAAAGCGGTTTTCTTGCTTTACAGTATTTCCTCCCTAGGAGTATAAGCAGAACGTGAACTGCTAGATAGTCTTCAGCGTCGTAAAGAGACTGAAGCGCTAGTCGAACTTCCTCGTAGCTTCCTTGAGCCGGAGCCAATCCAAGTCTTCGTGAAACGCGGTTCACATGTGTATCAACGGGAACCACCGGCTTTTTTGCGCAGAAAAGCAACAAGATATCCGCTGTTTTTCGCCCTATTCCGGGAAGCATAAGCAAAGTTTTTCGAGCTTCTTCTGTTGGCAAGGCTAAAACTTTTTCGAGCTTTCCATCGAACTTTTCGAGTATGATGTTCGAAAGCCTTTTTATCATTCTGGACTTGTTGCGGTATAGTCCAGCTGGCTTGAGGCATTCTTCAATTTCTTCCAGACTCGCCTTCGAAAACGCTTCGGGCGTCATCCTGAACTTTTTCGAAATCTTTTCGAAGGCTCTAGCTGTGTTTACGTCCGAAGTGTTCTGCGAGATAATGGTGCGAATAAGGGTTGCGAACACGTTTCTACACGGCGAACCCGTCCATTCTGGCAAACTGAAATTTCTCCGCAACGTTTCCAGAATCTTAGCAGCTTTTTCCCTTCCCATTTTTGAACACTTAACTTTGAAAACAATAAATACTGAACTGGTGACGTATAAATAGGCATGGTGTATTTGAATTGTCTAGTCCAAAAGTTGTTAAGGAAGAAATAGTTGAAAGGAATACGCGTTTCCTAGCTGTGTTTGTTGAAACCAAAAATGCATGCTTGATTCTGCTCAGCGAAAGCGAAGACTATCTCGGAACCTTAGCCATTGCTGTTCCGCCGCCGAAAGGCTTAGGCGAAATCGCCACTGCCCCTGCAACTTCTTCGATTCTGCTAGGCGACCGAAACATCATCACTGCACGCATGTTCGCTGAACACGTAGCAACTAACACTAACAAAATCGCCCTCGTATCCGTCTATCTGCGAACAATAAACGAAGCGGAAGCAAGACCCATCCTTCTTAAGCTAATAGAAAAAATCATAAAAAACCGGCAATCTCCTCCTTCCTCGCAACCGGAGAAAGAAGGAGTCTCGGCATGACCACCCTAAGAAAATTCCTCAAAGAAATGGATGAGAAAGGAGAAATACTCGCTATAAAGGAGAAGTTCTCCCCACGTTTTCAAATACCCGCTATAATCCAAAAATTCGACGGCGGACCGGTGCTTCTCTTCAAAAAGGTGCGCGGTTACAAAAACCGTGTAGTTGCAAACGTTTGCGGAACCAGAGAACGCCTGTGTTTCGCTTTGGAGACAAACGTGGAAAATCTTTATTCCCGCCTTTTCGAAGCATGGGAAAAACCTGTTGAACCGAAAATCGTCGATGACGCGCCCGTAAAAGAAGTAACGGAAAAGCCGAATCTCGGTAGAATTCCGGTTTTGACGCATTTTGAGAAAGACGCAGGCGCCTACATAACTTCAGCTGTCATTTCGGCTAGAAGTCCAGACGGAGAAATCGAAAACGTTTCCATCCACCGCCTCCAAGTTTTAGACGAAACACGTTTAGCCATCCGTCTCGTGCCCCGCCATCTTTTCAAGCTCTGGAACCTAGCCAAACAGGAAAACACGGATTTAGACGTAGCTATCTCCATAGGCGTGCACCCAGCAGTAATGCTAGCCGCAAGCTCACCTCTACCGTTCGGAACAAGCGAATTTGCTGTAGCCAACACGTTGCTGAACAACGAGCTTCGACTCGTCAAGTGTAGATACGTAGACGCTTATGCAGTGGCAGACGCTGAAATAGTTCTGGAAGGGAGAATCTCAACACGGGAGCAAACGCTGGAAGGACCATTAGTTGATATTACTGGAACCTACGATATTCAACGAAGCCAGCCCGTCGTGGAAGTTGTCGGCGTGATGCACAGAGAAGACTACCTTTACCAGGCGCTTTTGCCTTCGGGGAGCGAACACAAGCTCTTGATGGGGTTGCCCCGTGAGGCTCTGATATGGCGTTCTGTCGCAAACGTGGTTCCCGTGGTAAAGGCGGTAAACCTTTCCGTAGGCGGATGCGGATGGCTCCACGCCTTCATATCAATCGAAAAGCAGACAGAGGGCGACGCAAAAAACGCCATATTGGCTGCTTTTTCGGCGCATCCAAGCCTTAAACACGTAATTGTAGTGGATTCAGACATAAACGTTTACGACTCAAACGAGGTTGAATGGGCTGTTGCAACGCGCTTCCAAGCAGACAAGGACTTGGTAATAATCCGCAACGTCCGAGGCTCAACCCTGGACCCATCAGCAGACCAGAAAAACGGCTTAACCACAAAAATGGGCATAGACGCAACCAAGCCCATCGCAGAGCATAAGGAAAAATTCGAAAAAGCCAGAATACCCTTAGACAAAGAAACCGAAAACTTTCTACAAGGTTTCAAAGCCTGATTTTACGTATGGTTTTCTACGCACTAACTAATATATAACTAACTCGTGAATAAAACTGGTGGGAACTTGAGCTTCGAAAAGAAAAAGGAGAAACAAAAGGAACGTGGAGGTAAGGGTTTGTCGCTGAAAGTAGAGGACATAATGGTGACTGATGTAATAACCGTAGACGCGAATCTCACGGTGAAGGAAGCCGCACAAATAATGAACAAATTCGAAATCGGCTGCCTAGTCGCCGTAGACAAGGGAAAAGCAACCGGAATACTTACCGAACGAGACCTACTAAAAAGAGTGGTAGCAGAAGCTCGAGACGTTGAAAAAACAAAAATAAAAGACGTCATGTCCAGCCCACTCATAGTTGTTGAGCCTGAAATGGAGCTCGAAGACGCAGCTAAACTAATGTTCGAAATGAAAATCAAGAAACTTCCAGTGGTAAAAGGGAAGCAGTTAGTCGGCTTAATCACGCTTACAGACATCGCTCGGTTCCAACCTCAAATAATGAAAATACTGAAGCAGCTTTCCCAGCGGGAACAAACGCCTAAAAGAATGAAGAAAATAATAAATCATTACGTTGTATAGGGTGAAGGTTCAACTCGAAATCTCCACCTTCTCAGCAACCCCACGTCTAATAAAAACTTCAGCGTTCTCAAACGGTAAAGTAGCCACATCTTCAGCCATAAAAGGACCATAAGTCTTCATATCAGCCCCAACTATAGCTGGAACATCCTTCAAAAACCGGACAACAACGGTTTTCGGTTTTTCCTCCAGAGCCTTCGCCAATCTTCCGCGTAAGAGCTCGTTGGAAAAGGACTGAAACTCCTCGACCAGCGAAGCCAGCTTTCTATTCCAAGGCTGCTCTTCCTGAACAAGAACCATGTCAGAAACTTTTTCTCCTTTTAACGCTTTTCGAACAATTTTTTCCAGCCGTAACTGTAGGAGTTCTCTAACCATCGCCTCTACATTCCCGGTTTTCCGGCGGAGAATCTTGGCTTTCACGCTTTTCTCATCCAGCATGCGGCTTTCTTCCCGAAGCTTCTTAATATAGCCCGCAACCTTAACGTAGAAATCATCCGGAAGCTCTTGAATCTCCGTGCTTTCTTTTTCCCTCCTCCAAGCTTCATAAAGCTCTTTATACATGCCCTTTCACCACCTTAGCAGCTCCTTTGCAGAGAAGCAGCATAGCCGCTGCGGTAGGCAGCTCAACCGTTTGACTTTTGAACGGGCCGAAATATTCGTCGCCGACCCTAAGCTTCGGGCTTTCAGCAACAAAAACCTTCACAAAACCTTTTTTGAAGGCGATTCCCTCCTTCAACGGGTCAAACTCCTCAACTCGTAAAGAATCCACTAAGACTTTTCTCATACCGGTTTTTCCATGTAAGGTTCCGCCTAGCCTAATCAAACGGTGAATATCCGTGGTTACAACCGTATCGATTTTCGCTGACTGCGAATAGATTCCACGTGCAACGATTTTTTTCCAGCTCTCTAAACCCACACCCTTTACAATGCTCCACGGTCCATTATCCTTCCAGCTCTCCAAAATCTTACCCCGATTCTCCACCAAAGTCTTCGCCGTTTTCCGCGGCAACCCCACGCGCAGAAAATCCTCCTCCGAAGCAGTTAGAACAAAATCGTAAACTCCCTTCGCGATTCTCCCTCGCCAGCCTTCATCATCAAGATTTGGACCCTGAATCAACCGTGCCGCGCCGTATCTCGTTTGCCTCAAACCGTGAAAACTCGGATCTAGCCCTAAGCCTGAAACATAATCAACAATCTCTTTCCGTGCAACAGAATCCAAACCTCGAACAGCGCTGCCTTCTACATGGACATGGTAGCCTCTATGCCCCGAGAAAAACACGGCGATTTCCTTCTCCGAAAACCCGAAATCCTCCAATAGCATGTCCAAAAGCTTCAATGTTTCAGCCTTAGCAGCTTCTAAGCAGAGTTCGCAAGCCCAGATCCTAGTCTCAAACTTTTCACTACCACAGTTCGGGCACTTTCCAGGGTTTTCTCCTCTGCCCGCAAAGCCGCAGTTAGGGCATATCCAAGTGTCATGATTTTTCTTGCAAGGCGTCGGAATATGATCCGCATCAATATCAAAAATTAAATCCGCACCCAGCCAACCCTTCTCATCCATACGCGCCTCCGGGTTTTCATAATAAGCACAAGAATAATACACGTTAGAAGGCGTAAAATCACGTAAGAATTTATGCAGCTCGCTCGGGCTTTTGAACCCTTTATGCCGTAGCATTCCTTCGTCGAATAAAAGGAAGCCGAATTCGCGGCGTTCGAAATCCGTAGGAATCAACACAACATCTTCTTTTGCGTAATATTCTCGGAACTTTTCACGGATAAAATCTTTCTCAGCGTCCTCTCTTTTCATAGCGCGTCCGTTTTCAACATATACAATCCGTAAAGTAAATTGTTATCTGTTCCACACCCCGTGAATAAGCCAGTACAAAACGAAGAAAGGATAATAAAAAATGTACTTTAACTTCCGAACGTTTCTAAACAAGCATCTGAGCTCCAACGAAACCAAAGCAAGGCTTTCTTTCACGCTCCAATCCTCACGCGGCTTAAAATGCAAACAGTAAAGATCGTCCCCAACCACAACCCTGTAGCCTTTCGCCCTAATCCAATCAACAATATACGCATCCTCAAAAACGTGAAGATACGAAGGAATCCGTATATCCTTAACAAGCTCCGTCCGAACCAAAATATCATGCATGCCCCCACGAACCTCAAAACACTTCCTCGCAACCAAACCCAACAATTTCAACAAAAACCTACTC
>QMXC01000060.1 GCA_003661945.1 Candidatus Bathyarchaeota archaeon
ATAGCTGCTGTTCACCCCTACGGCAGCAGCAAGAGAAGCGCTCGGAAAGTAACAACTGTTTCACGTGGCGCTCCTCCGGGACAGAAGGTGGGGTTGATAGCTGCTAGAAGCGCGGGTAAAAAACGGAAGAGACGGAGAGCTTAGAAAAGTTTAATAGCGCATATTCGATTCAATGACAAGTTGGCGATAGAAATGCCGAAAGAGTTCCTATACCGCGGATACACGTTGGAACAGCTACAAACCATGTCCATGGACGAGTTTATTATGCTACTCCCTGCCCGTCAACGAAGAAGCCTACATAGGGGACTCCCACCCGAACAACGAAAACTTCTTGAAAACATAAGGAAAGCAAAAGAAGCTATGCGGCAAGGCAAGAAAATGGTTGTGAAAACCCACGTTCGAGACATGATAATTCTGCCGGAAATGGTAGGCGTCACTGTTCTTGTGCACAACGGGAAAGAATTTGTTCCCGTTGAGATAAAGCCGGAAATGATCGGGCATTACCTAGGCGAATTCGCAATAACCAACAAGCCTGTTAGACACGGAACACCCGGAATAGGTGCATCCCGCTCATCCATGTATGTTCCGCTAAAATAGAAGTCCTTTACGCACGATACCAACCGTCAGAAGGCTTCTTGGTTTTATCTTTTGCAGCCGAAATTTGAGGAATAGGAATCGGCGGCGGCATATTTATCGTCTTAGATATCAAAATGGACTCAACGAACACCACATTCATAATGGACTGAATGATAATCGGCGGTGGAGGCTTCTTTTGCACGTATGCTTCATGAATCTTTTCGAGTTCTTTCACATCTCCAACCACGTGCGCCTTGCCCTTCACGTCAATTCGAGCTACATTTGGCACGTAGCTAACGGTGAAAATAAAAGGAACTTCAAGCATGTTTTCCCGTTTCTTTTCTACTTCAACCACGTTGAGGTTGGTGGATATCTGTAGGCGGGGTAGGCGTTTCGTTATGTCTAGGAAGCGTTCGGCGGAAAGGCTGTTTATGAAAACATTTACCCTTATCATAATCCTTTCATCTAAGCCTAATACCTAATCGACGAGATTTAAACCTACCTTTCAGCGCCTTCCGTCTTTGCCTTGGTCTTGTAACGGGTAAAACCGCAGTTTCCACAAGAGTATCTGTCTCCGTGATCAGCCATGAAATATCCGGCGCCACACCTTTCACAGAAAACACCTACACGGACCAATCCTTCTTCAGTGATTTTATAATGAGTGTAAACTCCTTTTTCCTTCTTCTTTTTCGGCTGCTCCTTCTCTTCAGACACCTACTATTCCTCCTTATCCTCTTTTCCCTCTTCTTTCTTTTCTATCTTCTCTTCCTTTTCCTCTTTTTTCAGTTCCTCTTTCTTCTCTTCAGCCTTTTCTTCTTTCGCCTCTTCCTTCCCTTCCTTCGGCGGCTCAGGCGGAAGATTCCGTTTTATTATGTAGGGAGGTTCAGTTTTCTTTGCTTGTTCAACGCTCTCGTAAACGTTGGCATGTCCCTGAGCAATTTGAGTTCCGGTTCTCGTTTCGAATCTTCTGATGAAAACCAAGTTTTGGTCTACGCCTAGAACGTTGGCTAACGCCTTTTTCACTTCTGTTCTAGGCGGGGTGCTTTTTGTCTCTTGATGGTCAACTTCGAAGACTATTTCTTTTCTTTTGAACAGCGGGTTTTCTTTTTGCGAAAGGATTTTGACCTTCATTGTGCTCCTCTCATGAACGTTGAGCAACAAAACATTTATCCTTTACTTTAACTTTTCGAAACCTCTTCCATCTCCTCGTAGATTTCTCGTGCTAACCGTTTCAACTCAGCAGTAACTTTAACGACGACCATACCTTCACCCGGCTGTCCATAAACGAGAAAAGCGCCTTCTGGAGCTCCTAAAGCCGCTGGGACAGCTAAAAGGTCCTCTTCGCCTTCTACGAATATTTTTATTCGTCGGTTTCGGCTAGCCGCGCGCATAACCGTGTTGAAAGCTTGCTCAGTAATAACTCCAGCCGGGTTTTCCACGCGTAGCACTTCGTCCGCGGAAAGCGCTGACAAAACTACTGGCTTCCGCATAACCTTGCCGTCCACGATGAACATGTGGACGGGAAAACCGTGCGCGGCGAGAAACTGGGAAACCTTGTCGCCTACACTGATGATTTTCGAAGGCTTTTCTTCCTTAACCATTTTTCTGAATTCTTCTAGTATTTGTTCCGGCGAGCCTCGGATAAGAATTCCCCAAGGTTTCTGAAGTTTCTTTCGCGAAGTAGGCGTCAAACGTCGAATCTTCATTATCTTACCCGCAGAGCGTAGCGTCCTTTCTCTTTGATGTCCATGGCTTTGGCTATCAATGAGTTTTCAGGGTCTAGAATTATGACTAGCCCGCTGAAATCGTCGCTTAACGGGGAAATTTTGCATTTTGGACAAACATTCTTGTTTGATATTAGGTGGCATTTAGGGCAGGCTTTTTCGGTCATATTATTCTCCCTTTTCTTCAGACTCAGCTTGCTCCGGTTTCGTTTGTTCCGCTTCTTTCCCGCTTATCTGGGCTATTTCCTGTTCTATCCATTCAAATTTTCCGAGGAACGGCTGTCGTGCAGTTACACCTATTTTTCCAGAGCCTCCTCTTCCGAGGGAAACAGCGGTTATTCTCACCCGCACGGGGTCACCCGTGGTAAGCGTTCGTTTGGTTTCTTTCCCCATGAGAACACCTTGTTTTTCATCATAGGTTATGAAGTCGTCCATAAGCTGAGAGACGTGGAGCAAGGCGTCTATAGGGCCGATGCGCACGAAGGCTCCAAATTCAGCTATTTCTACTACTTCGCCTTCTACAATTTCGTGAATTATGGGGTAAAAGGTTAGGAGCGAAAATGTAACTTTGTGGAAGGTTGCGCCGTCTCCTGGAATTATTTTCCCCACAGGGTTGACCTTTATGTCGATTACGGCTATTACGTAGCCGAGTTCTTCGTCGACTATTCCTTCATACTTCATTCTCAGCTGCTCATAGCCTACGGACTCGATGGGCTGCCCGAACTTTTCCGGCGGAATACGAATCGTATCCTCCAAAGTCACAAGCTTAAACATTTAGATTCTTCCTTCAATTTCGAGACGCGACTTTTGCCTCAAATAAATTACTGGGACATTTATATCTCTTAACCTATTCCGTAGAACCCTATCATTGGTGAAAACGGGACACTTCCACCGTCGCGCCGCTTCTACGATTAAATCGTCGTGAGAAGCGCTTTGAAAACTCGGCTCAATAGACAAAATCCGGCATTTCTCAGCAAGCTTTAACGCTGCAAGTGCTTGCCGCCTTATCTTTGGAGCGCCCTCTTCAGCTAGCCGTTTTATTTCTTCGTAGGTGTCCCGTAGAATCACAGGTTCGAAGCGTCTGTTGAGAAGACGCTTCAGCTCTTCAAAAACGTCTATTTGAAACTGGAATGGAACGAAAAAAGCGTTGGCGTCCATTAACACTTTTAAGGGCTTCCTTTTTTGCTCCATGTAAGCGTCCCGCTACTTTATTATTCCGTATCCGATGAGCCGCCAACGTCCACCTATTTTACGGCTGACAGCTACCCTCGACTTTTCTTGAGCGCACACCGGACGAACAAGCTTCAAGGTGTTGGTTTCGCCCTTGACCGAGACAACGTTTCCAACAGTGATGGAAGCGCCTACATGCAAAAGTAAGGTTTCGCCTACGTGAGTTTTGTCAACTGCAACCAACTCTTTCGTTCCCACAGCACGCTCGAAAAACCTCATTTCGAGAGTTAGTTCAAACTGCGTTGGCGGAAGCATGTCAGGTTTGCCAGCGATATTTCCAGTTAGCCCATCAGCCTTCGTCATCGACGGGTCAAGAAGCGTACCGACGCCTATAAGCCCTCCGCATTGAGCTTCTTTCAGCTGTTGTCCACCAACGTGTAAGCTGACAATGCGGGTGAAAATCGGTTCATAAACGGTTTTGCCTCCTTTTTGCAAGCGAATGCCGGGGCGAATTTCAATTTCGTCGCCCACTTTAAATTTGCCTTGAAAAATCGTGCCGCCGATAACTCCGCCCGCAAGCTTTTCTATAGGGGTTCCAGGCTTGTTTATGTCGAAGGAACGGACAATATACATGAGAGGAGGCTTCGAAGGGTCTCTTTTAGGTGTGGGCAAAAATTTTTCCATAGCGTATATTAAAGCGTCCATATTTACCTTGTGTTGAGCAGAAACGGGAATTATAGGGGCGTTTTCAGCTACCGTTCCCTTCACGAAATCACGGATTTCCTTATAACTTTGCATCGAACGTTCCTGGCTTACGATGTCTATTTTGTTTTGCACTATAACTATGTGTTTTATGCCAACTATTTCTATAGCTGCCAGATGCTCCCGTGTTTGAGGCTGGGGGCAAGGCTCGTCAGCGGCAATCACGAGCAAGGCGCCGTCCATAACGGCTGCTCCAGAAAGCATGGTAGCCATCAAGGCTTCATGTCCCGGAGCGTCCACAAAGCTTACGGCTCGTTGAAACTCTGTTGGGCTACCGCAGTGGGGGCACGTAGGCTGGTTTGAATAGTTTTGCGGTGGCTGACATTTGGGACATTTGTATATGGACATGTCGGCGTATCCGAGCCTTATCGTGATTCCCCTCTTGAGTTCCTCGCTGTGACGCGCAGCCCAGACGCCTGTTAAGGCTTGAACAATCGTCGTCTTACCATGGTCTACGTGTCCAATCGTGCCTACGTTGATTTCCGGCTGCCTAGGAAGCCTTTTCGGGTTCTCCTTCAGGTTTGGGCTCCTCCTTATTTTCCGAGGTTTTTTCTTGTTGAGCCGCTTCTTCAGCGGGCGTTTCTTCAGCTGGAGGTTGTTCTTTCTCTGCTTTCTTCTTTACGGGTTCTTTTGGTTTTTCGATGATTTTCATGTTCACCTGAACTATTTCTTCGGTTATGGTATTTCCACGCAGCGTTTTTCGTCGCCTATGCCCTTCACGCTTCGGTTTGAAGCCTACTCCGCCTTTCAGTAACACGCTTTTCCGTATCCCCCCGTGGATCGTAGGGTGCATGGGAAAGCCATCCTTATCCGTGCCGCCCGTTATCAGAAGCTTGTGTTTAGGCAGCCCAACGATTGTGCCGTCTATGGTTTCGCCTATCTTCTTCCCTATGAGAGGGACAGCTTTATGTTCCTCCAGTTCCACGCTTTGAGATTTACCTGTTTGAGGGTCTGAAATGACAACTTTGAACTTAGCCATTTTCTGGCAGTTGCTCCTTTATCATGTCTCGTGTTTATTGAATTCAGCAAGTCTCTCTATTAAGGGTTATTTTATTTGAAGCTCGTCAAAGCCTAAAAAGGCTATTCCACATGTACCCGGTAAAGGTCAATGTCTTCACGCATCTCACGCGTCAGCTTCAGGAATTCTCTTACCGCCCGTTCAACGTCTTTCGCCTGAGTTATGTATCGACCAACTATGATTATGTCTGCGCCTTTCTGCAAGGCTTCTCGAGCTGTTTCGGGAATTATGCCGCCAGCGACGCCTATAAGTAGCCGTTTCTCTTTGAAAGCCGCCTTCAACTTCGAAATCAGTTCCAACCCTATGGTTTTACCAGTCTCCACGTCTATAGCGCGGTGAATTATCACTACGTCTGGAAGCTCCTTCAGTTCACGAAGCTTCTCCAAAGGGTTCTTTACATACATCATGTCTACGAAGGCATATATGCCGAGCCTTTTCGCTTCATAGATGAACTTGTCTAGAGTCTGCGGAGCCGCGAGCCCAGAAGCTACAACAGCATCAGCAGTCGCTTCATAGGCTATGTCCACTTCAACCTTGCCCACGTCCAAAGTTTTCAGATCAGCTATCATAAAAACATCCTTAGCCACCGAACGTAGCTCCTCGATTACACGGGTGCCGTATTTCTTGATAAGCGGAGTCCCAACCTCGAGGATTATCCGGTCGCTCCGAGGAACCTGTTCAATTATCTTTTTTGTACGCTCCAAGCTTGGAATGTCTAGGGCTATTTGAAGATAGGGCGGACGCCACAGCCGTGGAACCTTAAAGCCCATTATCGGGTGTTTAGCACGATCCTTGTCATAGAGCACTTTATCCAAAGGAGGATATTTCATCAACGCTCTTCTCAACGCGAGCTTCGTAGCACTGTAATTATAGTGGTAAATTTTGCGGTAGTCCTTAGCCTTAGGATGAACAAAAACGCTGCAGATAATAACCCAGTCATCCACCTTATCCCGCGGGATAATCCCCTCCTCAACGGCGTCTGCAACAGCCTTAGCCACAGCAGCTTGCGCTGGACCGAAGATTTTGCCAGCATCCTCCATGTTCTTCACGGTTACTTTCGGAACCAGAAGCGTGTGGGGCTTAGGCGGAAGATTGGGACGAATAACCGCGAGCAAAGGCGTATGCCCCATTGACAGGCTCGACAACCCCGAAGCGAAAGCCTCTCCAATCGGACCTGTCTTGTCGCCTATAAGCAGATCCACGTGAGCCACTTCCTCACCTTCGCCTACGAGCGCCTCGCCGATAAAATACGCCGCGCCCCTAAGCGACTCAAAAGCCTCCAGAGGCGCGGTAGGAACTGAAAAAGTTCGAGCTACATCGTCGAACTTCACATGAAACTCCCGCATCCACTGATAAAGAGTATCCCGATGAATGTTAAGGATTTTAGCAGTGCCGGAAATTGTCGGACGTATAGGCTTTTTACCCTCAGCAATCCGAACTTTTAACTCCCTTTCCATAGCGTTTCTCAGAATCTCGACAAACTCTTCCCTCGTCTGCGGCTTCTTCACATTTAATTCCGACATCGCGCATGACACCAAGACGGTATATTGCGCTATTTGTATATAAGTCTGTCGGAATTTGTCGAAGAAACGCGGGGTAAACAATCGGCATATCTGTTTCGATTAAGAAAACAGGGCGTATGCTCCTTGGAAATCCGACACTTTACGAGAGGGTTGCTGACGAATTGGAAGGCAGTTCATTGATTATTCGACAAACCTTGTTTCACTGCGTTTTCGAATGCTTCTGCTGCTTGGGACGAGAATCCGACGAATGTTACTTGTTGTAGGCTTGTTCCTTGGTCTATGTGACTTTTAAGTTGTTGTGTCATGATTTGTGCTGCTTTTTGTATGG